>SHUQ01000068.1 GCA_009694585.1 Candidatus Nanopelagicales bacterium
TCACAATCAATTGCGGCAAGGGCCGCGGTGAAGATTCGCGGGTCCGGTTTAACGAAACCAACCTCGTAGGAGAGCACTACCGCATCAACCAGCGGGGTAATGCCATCACGGTCAAGTACTTCTCGGATGGGAACACCAGCATTTGAAAGCAGGCAGATCTTTATGCCAGCGGTTTTCAGGGCCTGCAAGGTCGGAACAGCGTCGTCATAGGCTTTCCAGACATCGAGCATGACCTCATAAAGTGATGCGGCAAGGGTTGGATGAACCCTAGGCCCGGCTTTTAACAGTTCGTGGAAAATCCGTTCATGATCAGCGAATGAGAGATCGCGCAGGCTCTGTGGGTCGCTTATGCGAGCACCCTCCCAGATGAGGTCAAGGAACTCGGTTAACTCTGCGCGTTCTAGAACAGTCAAATTGTGCGGAGTTGACCGGAGTGCGGCATCCAACCATTGGGCGGCTGAGCCCTGATCGATCAATGTTGAATGAATATCGAAGATGACTGCCCGGATCGGCGGGTAAGTGACGAGCGTCATAGTCGAACCATAGGGGAGTAGGACCAAGGTCCCGCATGATTGGGTCCTTTGTTTCCTGCGATTGCAGGTTTGATTTGCAAGGATTTAGTCATGGAAAATCGCTGTGGATGTGAAGGTGCCACCGTGATGGCATGTTGTTGATGTGGGGCGGCACCTTCGCGCACTCAACAGTAACGAACGAACTTTCAGGCCAGAAGATCTCTTTCGCGGCTGATCCAGCAAGCCTGACACCAGAGTTGGCGCAATACGCCTGGATAGCCGTTACCGAAGGCACCGGAGCCAAGGCGTACTCAGACCTAACCGGTGTTCACGTTGCCGGAATAGCTGATGGGAAAACCTACTCCGAGGTCAGTGAAGAATGGATCGCCAAAGGTCGTACCGATGATGCACTAGCCGGAGCCCGCACCACCCTATTTATGGGCGAGACCCGGCGCGGGATGCTCGGGTTGTCTTTGGTGATGTTCATCTTGACCATCATGGGCTTTATGCACCTGCGTAAGACCACTGAAGCGGACGCGGTCTTCGTTCCTGCCGCCTAGCTCTAGATCTCGACCGTGGGTGTCCGATCGAAGCGCCAAGTCGACAGCCGGATGCTGTTGGCTCGGCGCTTCGCTGAGTTCTTGGGATAGCCAGATAGCCTTGGGTCCCATGGCCACCGAAAGCAGCGACCAAGAACTGGCCCCCGAGGTCGATCTGCCTGAACAAATGCGAATTAGGCGTGATAAGCGTGATCGGCTCGCTGGGGCGGGTCTTGATGCCTATCCGGTTCAAGTGCCGGTTACCACCACTATTGCGGCAGTCCGAGCGGCGTATCCGGAGCTGCCAATTGACCACCAAACTGGCGAGGTGGTAGGTATTGCCGGGCGGGTAATTTTTCAACGCAACACTGGCAAACTTTGCTTTGCCACGCTGCGAGCCGGTGATGGTACCGAAATCCAGGCGATGGTCTCACTGGCCGGGGTTGGCGAAGATCGATTGGATCTGTGGAAAGACCTCGTTGATATCGGGGACCATGTGTTCATCCACGGCGAGGTGATCACCTCAAAGCGCGGTGAGCTATCGGTGCTAGCCGATGACTGGCTAATGGCGGCTAAGGCGCTGCGCCCACTACCGGTAGCCCATAAGCCGCTCAACGAGGAATCTCGGGTGCGGCAGCGCTATGTCGATTTGATCGTGCGCCCAGAAGCTCAGCAAATAGTCCGAACGCGGGTAGCGACGGTTGCAGCGATCCGGAAATCACTCGATGCCCGTGGTTATCTCGAAATCGAAACACCAATGCTGCAGACCATGCATGGTGGGGCCACCGCGCGGCCGTTCGTAACCACCTCTAATGCGTTCGACCTTCAATTGTTCTTGCGTATTGCTCCGGAGTTGTTCCTAAAGCGCGCGGTAGTTGGTGGGCTCGAGCGGGTGTATGAAATTAACAGGAACTTCCGAAATGAAGGGGCTGACTCCACCCATTCACCCGAATTCGCCATGCTCGAGTTCTACGAGGCCTATGCCGATTACCGGGTGATGGCTACCATCACGCGCGAGCTAATTCAGGCGGCGGCCCTGGCCGCGTTTGGCAGTGAGCAGGTAACGCACCCGGATGGCTCGGTACACGACCTGTCAGGGGTCTGGCCTGAGGTTTCTTTATATGAGACTGTTTCGACCGCTCTTGGCACTGAGGTCACCACATCGACTTCGCGTGAACAACTGCAAAGTTGGTGTGATACTGCTGGTATTTCAATTGAACCTACCGCGGTTCCCGGCAAGCTGGTTGAAGAGCTATTCGAGCACTATGTCATTGAGAGTTTCGGCGGCCGACCAACATTCGTGATGGATTTCCCGGTTGACACTTCGCCGTTGGTGCGCGATCACCGCACCGATGTCGGCAAGGTGGAAAAATGGGATCTCTACATCAATGGCTACGAACAAGCCACCGGCTATTCAGAGCTTGTTGACCCGGTCGTTCAACGCCAGCGGCTCACTGAGCAGGCAGCACTAGGTGCTCGCGGTGATGCCGAGGCGATGCAGGTAGATGAAGACTTTTTGCGGGCCCTTGAGCACGGGATGCCACCAACCGGTGGTGTTGGCCTAGGTATTGATCGTCTACTCATGGCCTTAACCGGATTGGGTATACGTGAGACAATTTTGTTCCCGCTGGTAAAGCCAGAAAGATTAGGGAGCTAGCGTGCAAATCCGCCCCGCGACAACCGGTGACGTCAGAGCCATCCGCGGCATGGTCGACGCTTATGCGCCAAATGGCCGGCTGCTTTCAAAGGCCACGGTAACTTTATATGAAGATGTCCAAGAGTTTCTGGTAGCAGACAGTGGTGACGAAGTCGTTGGCTGCGGCGCTTTGCATGTGATGTGGGAGGATCTCGCCGAGGTTCGCACCTTGGCGGTGCACCCGGACTATCGGCGTTGTGGTGTTGGTTCGCAAATTCTTAGTGCGCAATTGGAGCGAGCCAGAAACCTTGGTATTAAGAGGGTATTTTGCTTAACATTTGAGACCGAGTTCTTCGGTCGACACGGCTTTGTCGAAATTGAAGGTGCACCCGTTGAGCACGCTGTATTTGAACAACTTTTACAGTCCTACGATGAGGGCGTCGCGGAGTTTCTCGACCTTGAGCGGGTCAAGCCGAACACCTTGGGCAATCGCCGGATGCTTCTCATCTTGTGAGACGCATAGCGACTGTCACGTTTATCGTGATAGGTATTGCCTTCCATAGTGCAGCCAACGTGCAGGCGGTCGAAGGGTCACTAAGTGGAAAGACCATCGTGATTGATCCAGGCCATCAGCTGGGCAATGGGGCACCGGAGTTCGCCGACGAGATAAATGCCACCAAATTCAATGGGGCCATAGTCAAAAGTTGTAATACGACCGGCACGGCCACTAACGCCGGGTTCCCGGAGGCCACCTTGAATTGGAAGATCGCCCAGCAACTACGGCACATGCTGGAGGCGCAGGGCGCCACCGTGGTGTTGACGCGCGATTCCAACTCACGATCAAAGTGGGGTCCGTGCGTTTGGGATCGCGCTGGTATCGCCAACGCGGCAAAAGCTGACGCAATGGTGAGCATCCATGCCGATGGTGGTCCGTCAAGCGGCCGCGGGTTCTTCGTGATTGAACCGGTAAAAATCAAGGGCTGGACCGATGACGTAATTGCGGCTGATCAGAAGTTAGCCGGGGGCATGATCGCCGGCATGCGAGCAGCAGGGGCGCCACCATCAACCTATATTGCCGGGCAGCGCATGGTCAGTCGCGAACAGTCAACATTGAACTTCAGTGATATACCCACGGTCATTGTTGAGGTGGGAAATATGCGCAACGCCCAAGATGCAGTGCTGATGACCACGACCGCGGGTCAGCGCGATTACGCAAACTGGTTATTAACCGGGCTGAAGAGGTTCTTTAAATGACAGCCCGAGCGATGGAGCCGGCATCGGGGCGCGATATTGACGTGGTAGAAGTGCAATTGGGTCGGGCGCCGCGCGGTGAGATGCAAATAGCGCATCGCTGCCCGTGCGGTGCACCTGATGTGGTGCGCACCACTCCGCGCCTTGCCGACGGCACGCCATTTCCAACCCTGTATTACGCCACCTGTCCGCGCTTGGCCAGTGCCATCGGTACTTTGGAGGCAAGTGGCTTAATGCGCACGATGGAGCGGCGGTTGGCGGCAGACTCAGAATTAGCCGCTCGATATGCCGCGGCTCACCAGCAGTATCTTGCTGACCGGTTAGCCATCGCGGAGGTAACCGAGTTGGCTGGCATTAGCGCTGGCGGAATGCCGAGTCGGGTTAAGTGCCTACATGTTCTGGCTGCACATGCGTTGGCCGTTGGCCCCGGGGTCAACCCGCTAGGTGATGAGGTCTTGGCGGCGTTAGCCCCATGGTGGACGGCGAACTCCTGCGGGGCGGCCCTAGCGGAGGGTCAGCAATGAGCATTGCCGCCATCGATTGCGGCACCAATTCAATCCGGCTACTGATAGCTGATGTTGATGAGGCCGGGATATTGCATGAGCAGATGCGAGTTATGCGCATTGTTCGATTGGGTGAGGGCGTTGATCGCACCGGTGAATTCTCCGCAGGGGCCCTTCAGCGCACGTTCGCGGCTTGCGATGAGTACGCGGCACTAATCGCGGCAGCAGGTGTGGACGGGGTGAGGTTCGTTGCGACGTCGGCAACCCGCGATGTCCGAAACCGCCAACAGTTTGTGTCGGGAGTGCGGGCTCGCTTAGGCGTTGATCCAGATGTTATTTCCGGTGATGAAGAGGCAGTGCTTTCATTTACCGGTGCTGTTCGTGGGTTGCTGACCGGATTAGTGAAATTGCCAGCGCTCATTGTCGATATAGGTGGGGGCTCGACCGAATTCGTATTGGGTAGTGTAAATCCGACTCACAGCGTCAGTGTCAACATTGGGTGCGTGCGAATGGCGGAGCGGCATCTGCATGGCGACCCGGCCACTCAAGAGCAAATCGCCGCCGTTGAGGCAGACCTTGCATTAGCACTTGATCTGGTCCGGGACGCGGTACCGATAGCGCAGGCGGCAAGTATCGTGGGGCTGGCCGGTTCGGTAACTACCGTGGCGGCAATGGCTTTCGATCTCGGAGAATACGACCCGGTGTTGTTACATGGCTCGACCATAACCGCAGAGCAGGTGGAGGCCGTCACTGCGCGATTACTGGCCATGACGAAAGCTGAACGCGCCGCCTTGCCCTTCATGCATCCGGGCCGGGTCGATGTGATCGGCGCAGGGGCGATGGTGCTGCGGGCGATCGTGCGAGCCAGCGGGATCGACGAGGTGCTCGTGTCCGAGACAGATATTCTCGATGGCATCGTTTACACGTTGACCAGCAACAAGGGTTAGCCCAAAATCACCGAGTTAATGTAAGCGGTTATCTCCTTACCCCTGGTCGTGTTTAGACTGCTGTTGGAAGGGGTTTTATGACCATCACCATTCGAGATGTGGCGCAGGCGGCTGGGGTATCGACCGCCACGGTCTCGCGCGCCCTTCGCGGCCTGCCAAATGTTGATGAAGCCACCCGAGCCAAGGTCAAGGTGGTGGCGCTATCGATGGACTACGTCATCTCACCCAGTGCCTCGCGGTTGGCAAGTGGGCGCACCGGCAGCATCGGGGTCATCACGCCGCGGGTGGCAGGTTGGTATTTCTCGACCGTACTTTCTGGTATCGAGACCGTGCTGCAGCAATCCACTATGGATTTACTGCTGCTGAGCATTGGCGACGAGGTCAGCAGCCCACTTGAGGATCCGGTAGCACCGCGGCTGAATCGGCGGGTCGATGGTGTCATCACCATAGCGCTGGCACCGGAACACGCGCAGCTCCAAAGCGTGCTATCCCTTGGCCTGCCAACTAGCCTCATCGGAGCCTCGATTGATGGTGTTTCAAGTGTCAGCATCGATGACGTAGCCGCAGCTCGAACCGCGACTACGCATCTGATCAATCTTGGGCACCGGCGCGTCGCGGTTATCACCGGCGCTCCTCCCGGTGCCCTCTTCACGGCACCGCATGCGCGCTTTCGCGGATTCATGGAAGCAATGCAGCAGGCTGATTTAGTGGTCGACCCAGCACTCCAAGCGCGTGGCTACTTCACCATTGCAGGTGGTGAGAAAGCGATGACTGACCTATTGACCCAGCGCGACCGACCGACAGCGGTGTTCGCGATGTCTGATGAAATGGCATTCGGCGCAATGCGAGCCCTGCGCAGCCACGGCTTGCAGCCGGGCCGCGAGATCTCGATTGCCGGGATCGATGGCCACGACATGTCCGAACTGCTCGACCTAACAACTGTTGCGCAACCGGTGCAAGATCTTGGGCGCATTGCAGCGGAGGCACTACTGCGCCAAATCCGAAGTACTGATCGGCAAGCACCATCTCGGGTGCAGGCGCCCACCCAGCTAATCGTCCGCGGTTCTACGGCTCCGCCTCCTAATTGACACTGGGTGCTGGGCGGGTCAGCATCGAGTTGGCGCGGCGGATGGGCAAGAATGCAGCATGCGAAATATCAAAGTTGATATCCACGGCGAGCAAGTTGAGGGGGTAATCGCCCTCCCCGCCTCGGGATCTGGCCCAGGGGTCATCGTCATCCAAGAGTGGTGGGGTTTGGTACCGCATATCCAAGGGGTGGTGCGCCGACTGGCGGAGGCAGGTTTTGTGGCACTAGCGGTGGATCACTACCGCGGGGTCGAGACCACCGAGCCGGACGAAGCCCAAAAACTGATGATGGGTTTGCAGGTGTCCGCGGCAGCTGCGGATCTTGCCGGTGCCGCTGCATATTTAGTGGGCCGGCGAGAAGTGACGGGCCGCAAAATCGCGGTGCTGGGTTTTTGTATGGGCGGCGGGTTGGCGCTCTTGGCCCCTACCGTTTCGGATGACATTTCCTGCGCTGCGGCTTTTTACCCCGCGATGCCGTGGCCTGACTACGCACCGGATTGGGCAAACTACTCGGGTAAATCGGCCATCGTCCACAAGGCGGAGTCCGATGAGGACTGGGCGGGCCCCAAAATCGCCGAGTATGCCGCCGCCATCACCGCGCACGGTGGCAAGGTACAGGTTTTCGACTACCCGGGCTCGGAGCATGCGTTTTTCAATGACGACCGCCCGGAGGTATTTTCATCGGGCCACGCCGACGCCGCCTGGGAGCGCAGCACTGCCTTTTTTAGGGCCCAATGCACCTGAGGTTCTAAGGTTGGCCGGTAGCAGGTCACGGCACGGCCCTCGTAGTCCAACTGGCAGAGACACCCGGCTTAAACCCGGCACAGTATGGGTTCAAATCCCATCGAGGGCACCAATGGTTTGCAAATCGCCGGACTTGAGTTATCTTGTAGTTATGGACTCAAATAACCCCGTTCTGTCGAAGTACTCCAAGCCGGCCAACAAGGGTGGCTACACCTTTACCGGTGACCCTGCCCCTGGCGCTCAGTACGCCACGGGCCCGGTGGGCGCCGCGGCGCCGCCGCCGGCCGATACCAATGAGCAGTTCGCCAATCTGACAGCGGCTTCGGGGCTGCGGCTGACCATCACCGATGTCATCATGAAGACCCTGCTGGTGTTCGCGGTGGTCGTGGTGTTCGCGGTGGTCGGCTGGAACCTCACCTACGCCTTCCCGATAATTGTGTTGCCGGCTCTCATCATTGCCACCATTTTGGGCTTCGTGATCGTTTTCCGCCAGAAAGTTTCACCTGCATTGGTTTTGGTGTTCGCGGTTTTTGAAGGCTTGATGCTCGGTGCCATCAGCAATTGGTATAACCAATTTGCCGAGTCCTCCAACTATCAGGGCATCGTGGTACAGGCGGTCATTGCCACGATGACAACCTTCGGGGTGATGCTCGTCTTGTACTTGACCGGTGTTATCAAGGTCAACAAGAAGTTCGTCAGTGTGCTGATCGTGGCTGCGGTTACCTACATGGTGATCGGCTTGGCGTCCTTCGTCGCTGCACTATTTGGGGTAGGTGGCGGCTGGGGTTTCTACGGCATTGATGGCTTGGGCCTGATCATCTGCGTTGCTGGCGTGCTGATTGCTTCGTTCTTCCTGATGCTCGACTTCGAAGCCATTAAGCAAGGGATCGCTAATGGCGCACCGGAGCGCGAATCTTGGCGGATGGCTTTCGGCCTGCTCGTCACTTTGGTCTGGAT
>SHUQ01000069.1 GCA_009694585.1 Candidatus Nanopelagicales bacterium
TCGCGGGCTTTCGCTGATGAGGTGATGAGCAGTGCAGCGGAGCCGTCGGAGATTTGTGAGGCGTTACCGGCGGTGACAACACCGCCTTCCTTGAACGGGGTCTTCAAGCCCGCCAGCGACTCCAAGGTGGTGCCGGCGCGGATCCCCTGATCTGCGGTCACGATGCCAGTGGCGGTGGTGATCGGGATGATCTCGTCATCAAAAAGTCCGGCTGCCGTGGCGGCAGCGGCACGCTCATTGGAGGTAACCGCTATCGCATCTAGATCACCGCGTTTTAGGTGCCACTGCTCGGCGATCATTTCGGCACTGATGCCCTGGCCCACCAAGCCACCGTTATAACGATCAATCATGCGGGGGCCAAATGGGCCATCGCCGCCAGCGGCATTGGAGAACATCGGCACGCGCGACATTGATTCCACGCCACCGGCGATGACGAAGTCATATTGCCCGGCGATCACGCCGGCGGCACCAAAGTGCGCGGCCTGCTGACTCGACCCGCACTGCCGATCAATTGTTACACCGGTGACGTCCTCGGGGAAGCCAGCAGCGAGCGCGGCATTGCGACCAACATTGAAACCTTGTTCGCCAACTTGGGAGACGGCGCCCCAGATCACATCGTCAACGATCGCCGGATCGATGCCGGTGCGCGCGATGAGGCCTTGGAGCACCATGGCCGAGAGGTCAACGGGGTGGATCGCGCTTAACGCACCTTTTTCCGGCTTACCGATCCCAACCGGGCTGCGCACCGCACCGACGATGACCGCGTCGCGAACCATTTTATCTCCCTTGATTGTTGTGCGTGATGTTACTGACGGCCGGTAGCGAGTTACATCGAGATGCCACCATCAACGGGCAGCACAACTCCAGTCACATAGCCGGCTTCTTCGGAGCCGAGGAAGCCGACGGCCGCGCAGATCTCTTCGGGTTCGGCGAACCGCCCGGCCGGGATACCAGCGGCCAATTCGCTGAGTTTGTCGGCGGGTATTGAGGCGATCATGCGCGTAGCCGCGCTCGGTGAGATCGCGTTGACGGTTACCCCAAAGCGCGCGAGTTCTTTGGCAGCGGTCTTGGTGAACCCGATGATGCCGGCTTTGGCCGTGGCGTAATTCGCCTGGCCGGTATTACCGCGTAACCCGGTACAGGAGGTCACGTTGATGACGCGGCCGTACTCCTGGGCCCGAAAGTGGGGCACGCAGGCGCGCGTGAATTTGAAAGTGCCGCCGGCATGCACAGCGAGGACGGCTTCCCAATCCTCATCGGTGATCTTCCAGAGCACGTTGTCGCGCAAAATGCCGGCGTTGTTCACCATGACGTCGATACGCCCGAAACTTTCGATGGCGGAATCGACCACCCGCTGCACGTCAACGGTCTTGCTGACATCTGCTGAGATCGCCAGCACCCCAAGGCCGGCGACCGCTTCGGTCAAAACGTCACCATCGAAATCAACGGCGACGGTATTTGCCCCCGCCGCCTGGAAGAACTTGGCCAGCTCGAGGCCGATCCCGCGGGCGGCGCCGGTGACGATCACGGTGCGGCCGGTGTAATCGAATTTCAGGTTTGTCATGGTGACTCCAGGTTTTGTTAGGTAGCAGTTGTCGATCTTTAGCATCGTTGGTCAAAAGTGCCAGCGGTGGCTAACCCACCCCCTGAGGACTAGACTAACGCCCGTTAGTTAAGTGTTCAAAGCCAACCGGTCAGCGCAGGCCGGCACCCGAACAGGAGTTGACGTGGAATTTGCCTACAGCCCCAAAGTGATTGATCTCCAAGAGCAGGTCACCGATTTCCTGAATACGAAAATCCTGCCGGCCGAAGCCCTGCACCACGTCCAAGCGGCCGAGCTCGGCCCATGGGAGCAACCGCCCATCCTCGAAGAACTAAAAACTCAGGCGCGGGCTCGTGGTTTATGGAACCTGTTCTTGCCAGGTGAAGGTGGTGCGGGCTTGACGAATCTGGAGTACGCGCCCCTGGCGGAGATCTCCGGGCGCAGCCCGATGCTCCTACCCGAGGCGATGAACTGCTCGGCGCCGGACACCGGCAACATGGAAGTCCTTGCGCACTTCGCGACCCCGGCGATCAAGGAACGTTGGTTGACGCCATTGCTGGCCGGTGAGATTCGCTCGGCTTACTCGATGACCGAACCTGATGTTGCCAGCTCGGACGCCAATAATATCCGAACCAAAATATTCGAGGAGGGTGACGGCTTTCGCATCAAGGGCCGCAAGTGGTGGTCCAGTGGTGCGATGAGCCCGCGCTGCCAGATCTTCGTGGTGATGGGGTTGTCGGCGCCAAATGGTGAACGTCATAAGCGTCACACCATGATCGCGGTGCCGATGCAGACACCAGGAGTTAATGTGCTGCGCTCCACGAGTGTCTTCGGTTTCAGTGACGACAGCCACGGCGGCCACGCCGAAATAGATTTCGATGTCTGGGTGCCACGTGATCACCTGCTCGGTGAACTCCACGGCGGGTTCGCCATCGCGCAAGCCCGCCTGGGCCCGGGGCGCATCCATCACGCCATGCGCTTGATCGGTATGGCCGAGCGGGCATTTGACATCATGTGTGAACGCGCCTATTCGCGCTTCCCGTTCGGTAAAGCAATTGCCGAGCAGGGGGTCTTCCAAGATTGGGTTGCGGACGCGCGGATTCGAATCGAGCAGGTGCGACTACTCGTCCTTAAGACCGCGTGGCTAATGGATACCGTCGGCAACCGCGGCGCTGCGGTTGAGATTTCAGCGATCAAAGTCGCCGCCCCGCAGATGGCGGCCTGGGTAATCGATCGCGCTATCCAAACCTGCGGTGGCGCTGGGGTGAGCCAAGACTTCCCGCTGGCCGAGATGTATGCGCAGGCCCGCATGCTCAGCCTCGCTGATGGCCCCGACGAAGTCCACAAAATGGCTTTAGCCCGCCGCGAGTTGCGACGTTATGCCCCAAGCAGTTAGCAAGGTGCGATCGGCAACAGCCGATGAGATCAGGCAGGCGGCGCTGGAGCAGTTCGCGCAGTCAGGTTACGAGGCGACCACGATGCGCGACATCGCCGCCAGCGTCGGCATAAAAGCGGCGAGCTTGTATAACCACTTTGACTCCAAAGAAGAAATCCTTTGGGATCTAACGCGGTCGGCGATGCGCGACCTAGATGCAAATCGAGATGACGCGTTAGCCCGGCTAGCTCCAGCCGCTGTGCCTCGGGTGAAACTTGCGGCTTTCGTGAGCGCTCACGTCGACTTCCACGCCGAGCGCAGGCATCAAGCGGTGTTGGTCAATAGCCAACTGGGCTCGCTGTCGCAAGCACACCACCGAAAAGCAGTTGCACTGCGCGATGCGTACGAAAACTCACTCAGGACGATCATCGACGCCGGTGTCGCCAGCGGTGAGTTCACTGTCTCCGATGTGCAGGTGGCCACCTTGGCGATCTTGCAGATGGGTACCGGAGTTTCGTTTTGGTTTCGACCCGATGGGCGGCTGCGCATCGATCAGGTGTGTGCGGAGTATGTCAAACTGGCGCTTGCAATAGTTAGACACGAGATTCAATAGCAGCCGAAACTGTGAACGGGGCGAACCCGGGAGCGGTCAGGGGCCATGGGTACTGGTCCTCCCAGCGGGCGGCGATCTCAAGGAGCCACCGATCTGAAAGTCGCGGTCCGGTCACTTGCAGCCCGAAGGGAACGCCATTAGGGCACCTGCCGGCGGGCAGGGTGATGGCCGGATGCCCGGTGAGGTTTTGCAGCATGGTGGCGTAAATCTCCGGGCCGGTTGCACAAAGTTGGCCAGCTGCATCCACCCATCCGTCAGCAGGAATACCGGAAATTGCAACGGTTGGACTAAGAATCAAACCCGCGGTCGCGAGTAGCTCATCGATGCGCCGCACATAATCGAATCTTCGACGGCGCGCAGCAAGGTATTGGTCAAGCTCAACGCTCAATCCAGCCTGCAAGAACCCTTGGGTCGATGAATGCAATTGGGAGAAGTTCGCGTTGATCCAGGTGCGGCCCAGTGACTCAACATGTTCGGTTGCGGCGATAACGAACCAGTCTTCGTCCGGGCTACCGGAAGGAAATAGTTCTCGTGCACCCATCGACCGCAGTGGCAGCTCGAATAGCGCCGCAAATTTTTGCGAGGCAGCGTTGAACGCTGCTCCGACGTCGGCAGGGAGCGGGCCGTAGTCCGAGGTGCGTGCGATAGCGAAAAGATGCGAGGGTGCATGCGTGGCATCGGGAAAGGTGACTGGAAAAGAATTTGGATCCCCGGCTACCGGACCTGACATAACCTCTAGTAACAATTTCAAATCCGCTACCGAATTGGCTATCGGGCCGTCGGTAGCTAGATCGATCCAGTCCGGAATCGGTCTTCGACCGATCAAACCCTGCGTCGGTTTAATCCCAACCAAACCGCAAAATGCCGCGGGGATTCGAATTGATCCTCCACCATCGGTTGCGGTTGCAATTGGTGCCAAGCCGGCGGTGAGTGCAGCCGCCGAGCCACCGCTTGATCCCCCCGGGCTCCAACTTAGGGACCAGGGGTTTCTGGTAGTTCCAAACAAGTTGTTCGCGGTGAAGCCCTCAGCTGCAAATTCGGGCAGATTAGTTTTACCGACGGCGATTGCACCAGCTTGTTTGAGTCTTTGCGTAATGAGTCCATCGGTTGTTGCCCGGTTGCCGCTGGCCAAAGTGGTAGAGCCCTTGGTGGTAACGAAACCAGCAAGATCTTCGAGGTCTTTGACTAAGAAAGGAATACCGGCTAGTGGACCGCTCGTTTCACCCGCAGCGGCTCTGGCATCGATTTCCTGAGCTTGGGCAAGGGCGCCGGCTTGATCAAGTGCAATGACGGCATTCAAGTCAGGATTACTTGCTGCAATTCGCGTCAAACTCATAGTGACTAGTTCGACCGCGGTCACCGCACCGGAGCTAACCGCGCCGGCTAGTTGGGCGAGCCCGGAAGTCGAAGATTCTTGGGGAACGGAGGGCAAAGTTGCCTCGGTTTCTTATCGGGCCCCGGCTGGGGAACAACTTGGTTGTGGCCCGATGAGCCTATTCTCGAGGGTAGGTTTGGCCACTGGAAGGTCTGGCCAGCGGCGGGTACGTGGAAAATTTTGGGGCTTTTGCAGTAAAGTGACATCGCTATCGCTAATATGGCGGAACCCGGCTGTTGGCGGGCGAATTGGGCCGGTTTCTAGACGGAGGATGGATCGTGGGTAACGGGGTATCGGCACTTGACCCGGCAGCGCGCCGCGTAGCTTTTGTGACCGCTGGAGCTGGTGCGGGCATTGGGTCGGCCATCGTCCGTGAACTGGCAAGTGAGAACTGGGATGTCGTCATTACCGATGCGCATGAGCGCCGGGTTGGCGAATTGGCAAGTGAATTGTCCGCCGCCTTCGATCGGGAGTTTTTAGGTATCCACCTTGATGTCACCGATTACGACGCGGTTGGTCGCGCAATCGCGGTGGCAATCGAGTGGCGCGGCGGTATCGATGGGTTGGTCAACAGTGCTGGCTGGAACAAACTTGAGCCGTTGATTGAGATGAGCCGCGAAACCTGGCAACGCACTTTGGACGTTGATCTAACCGGATCTTTCAACTGCATGCGCCAGATACTGCCCGTCATGATCAATCGCGGTGGCGGCAGCGTAGTTAACATCTCTTCGATTGCCGCATGGGAGACTTCGACTGAGCACGGCGCGGCATACTCTGCCGCCAAAGCCGGTGTGCTGGCATTAACTCGAGTGGCGGCAGCCGAAGTTGGTCAGTATGGAATTCGGGTGAATGCTATTGCGCCGGGGCTCATCTTCAATGATTTCTTGACCAAGGTTTATCCGCAGGAGTTCTTTGACGGCTACGCGGAGCGACGCTCACGGGTAGGCAGAGTTGGGCGCCCTGAAGATGTAGGCGCACTTGCCGCGTTCTTGATGGGCGAAAAGGCTGGCTACATCACGGGTGAGGTTTATGGGATAAGTGGCGGGGTACTACCGAATGCTTAATGCTGATCCAGTCTTTTGGCCCATTCGGGAGCTAATTGCTGCATTCGTTTCCAAGGATCTGTCACCTGTCGAAGTAACGAATTCGACGCTCGATCGCATCGCGGCATTTGATGGCGAATTACACAGCTACCTGAGTGTTACCGCTGAGCAGGCAAGAGCCCAAGCCAAGGCAGCCGAGGAGCAGTATCGGCTCGGTGTTGGACCGTTCGCTCCACTGCTCGGAGTGCCGCTTTCCATCAAAGACCTCTTCGACATTAGCGGTGAGACAACCACCCTTGGCTCACTCGCGTACGGCCAGGAAGTTGCCGAAACCGACTCAACTCCGGTGGCCCTTCTGCGAGCGGCGGGTGCTGCATTCTTAGGCAAGAGCAACACCGCTGAGTTCGGCCAGTCGGCAACCACGGACAACCTCCTAGGGCCAGACTGCGGCAACCCTTGGGATCCATCTCGAACTCCAGGTGGGTCAAGTGGAGGAGCCGCAGCAAGTGTCGGCGCGGGTCTGGCCAGCGCGGCCTTGGGTTCTGATGGTGGTGGTTCCATCAGAATACCGGCTGCATTATGTGGACTCTTCGGTTTGAAACCGACTTTCGAGCGGGCCCCGGCCGATGCCTCATTCCACGCAATGACCGAATTTGTCGGGTTCGGTCCGATCACGCGCACGGTTGCTGACGCACGGTTGCTGCTGGAGGTGTTGCTATCCCGTCCATTTAAGACCCCGACCGTTCGGGTGATTCGGCGAATTGCCTGGTGCCCGGCCCCCGAAAATCACGTCATCGATCCTGAAGTCCGAGCGGCCGCCACCAAGGCGGTGAAGATGCTAGAAGAGCAAGGTAATGTGGTCGAAGAAGTTTCCCTGCCCCTCGATGGCTGGACCGAGGCCTTTGGCCCGCTCGTCCTCGCCGACGAATGGCAATATCGTCGGCATTTGCTGGAGGAGTACAAGGATCAGTTGACCACATTTGTACGAAAGGGCATTGAAGCGGGAGCAGCGGTAACCGAAGAAGAAATTGCTGCAGCGTTGCGGCTCAAGCAGGAGATCGGAGGACGAGTGGCGGCCCTCTTTAGCGACTACGACATCATCGTGACTCCGACGACCGCATGCAGTGCTTTCCCGCTGGGTGCTCGGCCCACTGAGATTGACGGCAAGAAGATCCACCCGTTGTGGGGTCCATTTCCTTTCACTGCACCTTTTAATGTCTCTGGTTCACCTGCTGCATCTGTGCCTGTGGGCTTGGCAGCTGGAATGCCAGTTGGCCTGCAAGTAGTTGGAGCGCACAATCGCGAGGACATCGTGCTCGATGTGTGCGAAGAGATCGAACAAGCGATTGCCTTCCCGGGAATTGAAATGGCGAAACGGTGGGACCAAATCGCAGCGACTAGTGCGACCTGAGGTGGATCCCAATCTTGAGATTGAGCGCTCGGGTTCGACCTCGATAATTCGCTTAAATCGCCCGGCTAAGAAGAATGCGCTCACCACAAAGATGTTCACTGAAATTGGTGCTGCACTCAAAGCCGAACAAGCGAACGGTGCTACTGCGGTGGTGCTGACCGGTGGCACGGAGATCTTTAGCGCCGGAGCGGATCTGGAAACCATCGGACACGGTGCCAAGGACATTGAGATCGATGACGTAATTTCCGAATTGATCGCGGCTATATCTGGCCTACCCATCCCGGTCATTGCGGCAATTGAAGGAGCCTGCATCGGGGCTGCTTTAGAAATTGCCCTGTCATGTGATGTTCGCGTGGCGTCGCGCACTTCGAGTTTCAGTATTCCGGTCGTACGCCTTGGTATTCTCTACCGCCCTGAAGGCATCGTCAACATCTTGGCAAACGTCGGTAAGGCAACAGCCACTCGGCTCTTGGTTCTAGGCGAGCGCATTTCAGGTGCTGACGCTGTGCTGGCGGGTATCGCCTCTCATGTGGTCGAACCTAAAAGTGCACTAGATCAAGCCCTCAAGTTGGCTCTGCTAGCAGAGGAGAACATCCCGGCCGCTGTCAGTGCGACCAAGAAACTGCTCTTGGAGTTGAACTCATCCAAAGTCGACCTTTCAGATTTCGATCAAGTCCGAAGCGAATTGCTGAGCTCACCGGCGAGACTCAAAGCCATTGCGGACCTCCAGGCGTGACTGGGCCGTTGATGTCGGAGGCGAACCTGC
>SHUQ01000070.1 GCA_009694585.1 Candidatus Nanopelagicales bacterium
TTTGGAACCCACTTCATGCCTTTCCTCTCCACGGAGTTAAAACCCTTTCCATGGCTTTAATGATGCTGTCGAGCACGATGGCAGTGATGCCAATCACGATGATGCAGGTAATGGTCAATGGGGTCTTCAATTCGGTACCTGACAGGTAGGCGAGCCCGCCAATGCCTGGGATTCCATTGTTGAGTTCGGCGGCCACAACGGTTGTCCAGGCGAATCCAAGTGCCACCCTGATTCCCGTTATAAGATCCGGTGCAATTGCAGGAACAGTCACACTTGAGACCACCTGCAGCCGGGATGCACCCAAAGACTGCGCAGCGTGGATCTGATCCTCCTTGATTCCGCTGACACCAGCAATCGTGGCAATGGTGATAGGTGGAAACGCCGCTAGAAATAGGAGCCAAATCTTCGATGTGTCGTCGATACCGAACCATACGATCAGCAGTCCGATGTAACCCAAGGGCGGGAGTGACCGTAGGAAATTGATGTACGGCTCGACTGAAACACTGATGATTTTTACGCTGGCCATCAGCAGCCCAAGGGGTAGGCCAACAACGATTGCGAAGAATAGGCCGATGCCAATGCGCTGCAATGTCGCTAGCAGGTGCTGCCAAAGGTAGTAGCCGTACTCGCCCACCACTTCGCGGTCAACGCCCTCGGCAATCGGGTGAATGGTATTCGCCCTGATGAAGGCTCTCCAAACGTCCGGAATAGATGGCAAGTAGAGCGGCAGCATGATCGGCTTGTCGCCGTTCCACGCCCATGGAGTAGTCAAGACCCACCACACAACTAGGAAGGCGGCCAACGCAATAAGGCGGGTGGTCCAGTGGCTCTTTCGGACCCGAACCCAAAGCGGCGCCGACTTTGACACCGCTGCCGGGCCACCATGCTGATCGGGTGGACCACCACTTGGGTGATACTCCAGACCCTCCAACGGGATTACCATTGATTACGCCCTTTCCGCAGGCATCGCACCAGAATATATTGCGGCCTGGACAAGAGTCACAAGAGCGACATCAAAAACATCCTGAGTGTTACAGCCCCGTGATAAATCATTTATCGGTGCCGCAAGACCCTGTAAAAGGGGACCTAGTGCACGTGCTCCCCCTAAGCGCTCGGTTATTTTGTACGCGATATTGCCGGCGGCGAGGTTGGGAAAGATAAAGACATTGGCCCGCCCAGCAACTTCGGACCCAGCCGCTTTTGTTTCACCGACCTCTGGCACTAAGGCCGCATCAAACTGCAGTTCGCCATCAATCATGAGTTCGGGGCGCAGCACACGCACTAACTCGGCCGCTTCGCGCACCACCGAGATCGACTCGTGCTCGGCGCTGCCCTTTGTGCTAAATGAGAGCAACGCCACGTGGGCCGGCAAATGAGTCAAGGACGAAAAGGTATCCGCGGTGGCAATTGCGATCTCAGCAAGTTGCTCTGCATTCGGCTCCGGAACAACCGCACAATCACCGTAAGCGAATATTCGCCTATCTGGAAGAATCATCAGGAAACTACTGCTTAGCAGTCGCGCGGTTGGGGCTAGCCCAACAATGCGCAGCGCCAATCGGGCAACTTCCGCAGACGCACGGGTCGCCCCCGCCACGCAACCGTCGGTGACCCCTGCACGTACCGCGGCAATAGAGACCGCCAATGGATCTAGCCGCATGGCATCAACCGCTGATAGATCGGACTTACCGCGGGTAAGCATTCGCTCCCCCACTTCACTTAGCACCGCAGCGAGTTCTGGGTACTCGCTCGCCCAAGTTTGCGGATCGACAGTTTGGACCCCTGCGCTTAGGTTCTTCGGGCGCTCTTTCAAAGCCAAAACCGGAAAGGCCCCAACCTCAGCTAGTGACTCAGCCGCCCGTTGCACCCGCTCGTCCAAGCCGTCGGCGAGTGCAATCGATCTACCCAGGGCAGCACCCTCTAGACCCAAGATGCTGGCTTCCGCCGCTCCTTGACGCACCTGCAACTCCTTAACCGGTGGCTTGGACTTTTCGATTGACTTTGCGCTTAGACGTAGTCCTTGTACTTGTCGAGAAAACGGATCGGCTTGGAGAGTGCGTCCTTGCGGAACGGGTCACCCAACTCCCGCGTGCACATGATTTCAATTACCGTGGTCTTACCATCGTTCATCTGGGCAGCAACCGCGCTCTTCAGAGCCGGGCCAACGTCTTCAAGTCGATCGACTTGGACACCCTCGGCGCCCATCGACCGAGCAATTTGCGCAAAACTTGGGTTATCCAATTCATCTGCAACAAAGCGCCGATCGTAGAAGTCCACCTGGTTCTTCTTCTCCGCACCCCATTGCCGGTTATGGAATACCACCGCGGTGACCGGGATGTCATGGCGCACCGCCGTCATGACTTCAACCATGCTCATTGCCCAGGCGCCATCGCCGGCGTAGGCAATCGCCGGACGATCTGGCTCGGCCGCCTTCGCGCCGATCATGGTTGGCAAGGAATATCCGCAGTTGCCAAAGCTCATCGGGGCGAAGAAGCTGCGCGGCTCCTCGAACCTTAGGTACGAGTTCGCCACCGCACTGATATTGCCAATATCGGTCGAGACCATCGCCCTTGGTGGCATCGCCTTTTCGAGTTCACGGAGAACTTGGCGTGGATGTAGCCAGTTGCCTTCCTCGGCCTCTTGCTCGGCGATCATGTCAAGGCTGAATTGATCGGTCTCGTGAATCCAAGCGGTGAGTTCTTCCTCCCAAGCCACCTTTTCGGCGGCAATATCGGCCGCACGCTCCGCCTTGGTCGCATCCGAAGCCAAGGTGCGACCGGTCAGACGCTTGGTGAGCTCAGCAGCAGTCGATTTGGCATCACCGCAGATACCCACGGTCACTTTCTTCACCAGACCAAGGGTCTTGTGGTCCGAATCCACCTGAATTACCTTGGCATTCTTCGGCCAGTAGTCCAAGCCATGCTGCGGCAAAGTTCCAAATGGGCCTAGCCGGGTGCCAAGGGCGATCACTACGTCGGCTTTGGCAACCAACTTCATTGCAGCTTTCGAACCTTGGTACCCGAGCGGGCCACACCAAAGTGGGTGGCTCGCCGGGAACGAGTCATTGCGCAGGTAGCTATTTACGACGGGTGCGCCAAGGCGTTCGGCAAGTGCCTTGCATTCTTCAACCGCATCTCCCATTACTACCCCGCCACCGGAGACGATGACCGGAAACTTGGCGGTTTCGAGTAAGGCAATTGCCTCATTTAGCGATGATTCGCCACCTGGACCCACTTCGAGGCGCTGTGGCATCGGAATCTCGGTTTCGATTTCACCATAGAACAAGTCGCGGGGAATATTGAGTTGGGTCGGACCGTGTTCGGACATCGCTCGATCAAAGCAGCGCGCGGTGTACTCGGCCATGCGCTTGTTGTTGCTCACATGCGCTTGGTACTTGGTGAACTCTTGGAACATCGGAAGTTGATTAGCCTCTTGGAAGCCACCAAGCCCCATCCCCATCGTGCCAGTTTCCGGGGTGATCAGAACTACCGGTGAGTGTGCCCAAAAAGCTGCCGCAATCGCAGTCACGCAGTTGCTAATGCCGGGGCCGTTCTGACCGATCACCACGCCATGTCGGCCGCTGGCCCGGGCGAAACCGTCCGCCATGTGCGCCGCGCCTTGCTCATGCACCACCGGGATCAAGCGGATCCCAGCTGGGGCAAAGATATCCATCGCGTCCATGAACGCCGAGCCCATGATTCCGAAAATGTCGGTGACATCGTTGGCAACCAAGGTTTCGACCAAAGCCTCCGAGGGGGTCATTTTCTGAACTCCTGACACCACCGTGCGTTTTGGTGTCGATGCGCTTTTGGCCATGTCGTATCCCCTCATTCTCAGCACCCTGCTAGTAACAGGTATAACTAGCGGTGATTGCCCACTAGTGCGAAACCTAGTCCAAAAGCCCCGGAAGATAAAGGCTTTTTTATAAATTACTGGATTGTTATGTTCCATAAAATGAAATATGTGTAGGCTGCCCCTATGGCCGATCCCACCCCCCACCTCACCGCGGACTCCAAAGATACCGAGGATTCCACCCCGGGTTTGCGGCTCTTTGCCCTACTGGAACTCATCGGATCCAAGGATCATTTCGTCTCCTTGCAGTCACTAGCCGAGGAAACCGGTATTCCTAAGCCCACGGTTTTCCGGATGCTGCAGACCCTAGAAAACGGCGGCCTGATCATCCGGCAGTCCGATAAACGGCAATACGGCACCGGCACCCGCCTGAGGCGGTTCGCCGAAACCCTGTTACTAAATGCCACGCAGGTCGGTAGTCGGCATGCGGTACTACAAGCTCTGGTTGAAGACCTCGGCGAAACTTGCAATATCACCGCACTCTCGGGGAACGAGATTCTCTATCTAGACCGGGTTGAAACCCAAGAGCCGCTGCGCTTTAACCTTCAGTCCGGCTCTCGGGTGCCCATTCACTGTTCAGCATCTGGCAAGGTGCTGCTTGCCAATATGTCACGCGCGCAAAGGCATAAGTTGCTGCGCTATGTACCACTTAAGCAACTCACGGCCAATACCATCACGACCCTTGAAGAATTGGACGAAGAACTCAAAGTGGTGCAAAGCAATGGATTCGCCATCGATAACGAGGAATTCATGAGCGGCCTAGTCTGCATGGCAATCGCGGTACCAACCGCGCACGGGCGCTCTAACCAATGTGTGGCGGTGCAGGCACCCGCCTTACGCATGACAGTCGAGGACGCCGTCGCCCTACTCCCAAAGCTACGCGATGCAGCACATGCACTTTTCGAAATAGAGACCGAAGGCAGTGCATTCGCCCCGCGCACCACCCCGACACCCGACAGTCCGCAAATCCGAATCTAGATTGGTCTATTGATAATGACTAACGAACTGAAGTCCGATACTCCAGACCGCGAAGTAAGTGTGCGCGAGACCTTCGGAATCGATGTCGACATGCTGGTACCCGGGTTCTCCCATCGAGATGAGCATGTGCCGGAGGTCGATGAGGCTTACCGATTCAACCCGGATGCGACTCTTGCCATCCTCGTCGGCTTCCAACGCAACCGAAGAGTGCTGGTGCAAGGACTCCACGGCTCCGGTAAATCCACCCACATTGAGCAAGTCGCAGCGAGATTGAACTGGCCCTGCATCCGAGTCAATCTTGATGGCCAGATGAGCCGCCTCGATTTGATCGGCAAAGACATCGTGGTTGTGCGCGATGGTGAACAAGTCACCGAGTTCGCCGAAGGTATTTTGCCGTGGGCTCTACAGCGGCCGGTCGCTTTAGTCTTCGATGAATATGACGCTGGACGCCCGGATGTGATGTTCGTGATCCAACGAGTATTAGAGCGAGCCGGTAGTTTGACTTTGCTCGATCAAAATCGGGTCATCCGACCGCATCCGTACTTTCGATTGCTGGCGACCGCAAACACCGTTGGACTTGGCAATCTAAATGGGCTATACCACGGCATCCAACGCCTAAACCATGCACAAATTGACCGGTGGGACATCGTGGCGGCACTTAATTACCTACCGGCCAGTGAGGAAATTGCTATTGTCCAAGCCCGCGTTCCGGAGTTAGCCGGTGATTCTGACGCCCAACTCATCGCAGCCATGGTGGCCCTGGCCGGGCTCACCCGTGAAGGTTTTCGGTCGGGTGATCTTTCCACCTTGATGTCACCGCGCACCGTGATCATGTGGGCCGAGAATGTGCGATTATTCCATGACGTTGATGCGGCATTTCGAGTTTCATTCCTAAATAAATGCGACGAAGCCGAGTACCCAATAGTTGCCGAGTACTTCCAGCGTTGCTTCAACCGTGAACTAGCCGAATCCACATGCCTGCCGTAGCTATGGCCATCTCCGAAGCCCCGGACCAGATCTGGAGCGCCGAAAGAGTCGATGAGCTCTGCGCCACCACTATCCGCGCAATTTCACATGACCCAGAAGTCCGTTTTAGGCGTCGAGTACTCCATCGTGGCCAAGTAGTGCTTCCGTTTCAGGCTCCGCACTTGCACCCACCCGAGACTGACACTGACTTCATGAGCAGGCGTGGTGCAGCAGATGCGATGGCGTGGCGCATCGCGTTCTCCGATTCGCACCTGCATGCAACCTTGTCTCCTGTTGATCTTGTTGCCGCAATACTTTTTGACATGCTCGAACAGTATCGCGTTGAGTCATTGGGAGCAGATGAGCTACCGGGCAGTCGAGCCAATCTAACCCGAAGATTCCTGAATTGGTCCGGCGAATGCGAAACGGCCGGCCTACTAGAGACCGCTCACGGCCTACTTATTTTCTATGTGGCTCAGGTGGGGCGATCACGCGTGACGGGTGACCCGGTGCCAGATGACTACGGTGATCTATTGGAGTCAACAAGGGGCGGCCTTGCTGAAACCATCGGACCGCAGTTCGCAAAGTTGAGAAGGTTGCGCAATAACCAAGTCGAATATTCGGTACCAGCACTCGCAATAGTAACCGCCATCGGCCACCTACTCGCTACCGGTTCCAACCTCACCCAGCAAGAGACCAGCGCATCAGTGCGTGCCCGGATCCCTGGACTGCTTGATCTCAAGCCCGAAGACCTAGACACGACCGGAGCTGATCTTGAGTCTGGCACCAGCAGCAGCGAGTCGCCAGGCTCGAGCCGCTCCACCTACCAAGTCTTCACTACCGAATACGACCGGGAGTTACCAATCTCGGCGGTGGTTACCTCCGCTGCTGCGCGGGTGCTCCGGTATCAACTGGATGAGCATGTGGCTAAGCAAAATGGTGAGGTTAACAAATTAACTAGAGCCCTGCGTACCCTCTTCGCGCGCCCAGATACCGATTCTTGGGAGAGCGGACATGAAGAGGGGTTACTCGATGGACGTCGACTTTCGCAATTGATTACCGCACCCACACACCACCGAGTCTTCCGCCAACCTATGTCGGTATTAGCACCTGCAGCCTCGGTCACTTTCCTCATCGATTGCTCAGGCTCCATGAAGAAGTACCGAGAGAGCGTAGCCGTTCTAGTAGATATTTTTGCGAGGGCTCTTGACCTCGTAGATATCAAGTGTGAGATTTTGGGCTTCACTACTGGAGCTTGGAACGGTGGACGGGCTCGAACCGACTGGCTCAAAGCTGGTCGGCCAGCGCACCCCGGCCGTTTAAATGAAAGCTGGCACCTTGTAATCAAAGACGCCGACACTTCCTGGCGGCGCGCCAGAAATAACATCGCATCGCTACTTTCGACCAACATCTACCGCGAAGGTGTCGACGGCGAAGCCGTAGCTTGGGCCTACCGGCGCGTGGCGCAGCAAGAGTCGTCTAACCGCATTCTGCTGGTGATCTCAGATGGAAGCCCGATGGATTCAGCAACGAATTTGGTCAATGATGATGAATACATCAACCGTGATTTATTCAACGTAGTTTCGGCAATTGAGCACGCCGATCTGGTTCAACTCTCGGCCCTGTATTTTGCCACCGGACTGCCAGCGTGCTTCCGCGATTCACGCCTGCTGGACCCAGCTCATTTAAATGACGGCAAGACTATTCGCGCAACCCTCGACCTGATTTCTGCTCAACGTTAATATTCGGCCCCTAAAACTTAGCGCGCGCAGCAGGCGCGCGCAGCGCGTTCGGTGTCGCGGCCGCCTGCGCCGGCACCAAGCCTGCTAGCCCCACCGCGCCCACTGTCACGGCCGCACCAGTTAAGAAATTGCGTCTCGATTGGCCTGATCTATCAAGTGACATTTAGGCTCCCTTTTAATGGGTTTAAGCTACACAGCATCTTCTTGGAAAATGGTGTGCGATATCAAGGCTTAAACACGAACAGTTTCTCGCCGTTGCCAAAAATGGGGGGATTTCCTCACTTTTCGAAGGTGCCTATTCAAACTGAAAAGCGCTGCTCCGAGCTTGAAGCCTAGGGTCGCTG
>SHUQ01000007.1 GCA_009694585.1 Candidatus Nanopelagicales bacterium
TTAAGAAGGCCGCACCGGTTAAGAAGGCCGCACCGGTTAAGAAGGCCGCAGCGGTTAAGAAGGCCGCACCGGTTAAGAAGGCCGCACCGGTTAAGAAGGCCGCAGCGGTTAAGAAGGCCGCACCGGTTAAGAAGGCCGCACCGGTTAAGAAGGCCGCAGCGGTTAAGAAGGCCGCAGCGGTTAAGAAGGCCGCAGCGGTTAAGAAGGCCGCAGCGGTTAAGAAGGCCGTACCGGTTAAGAAGGCCGTACCGGGTAAGAAGGCCGCACCGGTTAAGAAGGCCGCACCCGTCAAAGGCCTAAAGGTCGAGATCGACGATGAACTAATCGAGGTACTTGCGACCGAGGACGGCCTGGTAGCAATTAATGCTGAAGATATTGATCCAGCTGAGCTCGCTGTCGTGGCGATCCTTGAGGCTGATCTTGAGGCCGATATCGCAGTCGACATCGCTGAAGCCGTCGCTGATACCGGTGAGGGCGATGAAGCTAGTTTCGTCATTTCAGATATTGACGATACGGATGAACCCGTGCAGACCGTTACCGTTGCGGGTGCAACAGCAGATCCGGTCAAGGATTATCTGAAGCAGATCGGCAAGGTCTCACTCCTTAATGCAGAGATGGAAGTGAATCTCGCCAAGCGTATTGAGGCGGGGCTCTTCGCTGAAGAGATACTCAATGAAGGCAAAAAGATCGAGAAGAAGTTGTTTCGTGATCTGGAGTGGATCGCGCGCGATGGTCGCAGTGCCAAGAACCATCTACTTGAAGCAAACCTGCGACTTGTAGTTTCATTGGCTAAGCGCTACACCGGCCGCGGCATGTTGTTCCTTGACCTGATCCAAGAGGGCAACCTCGGGCTGATTCGCGCGGTTGAAAAATTCGATTACACCAAGGGCTACAAGTTTTCGACCTATGCCACGTGGTGGATCAGGCAAGCCATCACCAGAGCGATGGCTGATCAAGCGCGCACCATCCGCATCCCGGTGCACATGGTTGAAGTCATCAACAAATTGGCTCGAGTGCAGCGGCAAATGCTCCAGGATCTAGGTCGTGAGCCAACACCGGAGGAGTTGGCTAAAGAGCTCGACATGACGCCGGAGAAAGTGGTTGAAGTTCAAAAATACGGCCGCGAGCCAATTTCACTGCATACTCCACTAGGTGAAGAGGGCGATAGCGAGTTCGGCGACCTGATCGAGGACTCCGAAGCGATCGTACCCGCCGATGCGGTGTCTTTCACCTTGCTGCAGGAACAACTCGAATCTGTTCTTGACACCTTGTCAGATCGCGAAGGCGGGGTTGTCAGGATGCGCTTTGGACTAACCGATGGCCAGCCCAAGACACTTGACGAAATTGGCAAGGTCTATGGGGTTACCCGTGAGCGAATCCGACAGATTGAAAGCAAGACTATGTCTAAGTTGCGCCACCCATCTAGGTCACAGGTTTTGCGCGACTACCTAGATTAAATCGTGGAGTCTTAGGACCCGGACATCTCAGGCGGTCAATTTACCGGTTGTCAGTTGCCGAAGTGTGGACGAGCCGATGGGTCTCATCGACAATGGCTGCTGCCTGCGGCCGAAGAACAAGTTCATGGCGCGACCAGTGATGCCCGCAGAAAAGTAGGTCGGCGCCACCATGAAGTACCACGCGCACATAAGCCTGCGCATTGCAGCGGTCGCACCTATCGGTTGCACTTAGTGCAGGGGCAGTCATCGTCGTGGGCATTTACCAGGCACCTCCTCGGCTAGTTTTCGTGCTCATCGCCATTGGTAACAGTCTCTCATCACAATTGCATTCCCGACACGCCGCAGACCCTTGGTTCACGCAGAGCGAACTTTTAGGCCGGATCTGTGGACGACACGAACGGTCGAGGGATGATTTCGGCGGAATTCTCCGTAATCTTGGGCAAATGGCCCCGAAAGCACCAAAGAAGCCAACCCGAACGGGAGCAACTGGCACCGCAGATGGCGTTGCTGGGTCGGCGTATACAGCCAAGCATCTGGCTGTTCTAGAGGGCCTAGAAGCGGTGCGCAAGCGCCCCGGAATGTACATCGGGTCTAATGATGGCCGCGGGCTGATGCATTGTCTGAGGGAGATCGTCGATAACTCTATTGACGAGGCTTTGGCGGGCTCCTGCAAGAAGATTGTCGTAACACTGCATTCTGATGGCTCGGCCGAGGTCAGTGATGATGGCCGGGGCATCCCGGTAGATGTTGAGCCGAAGACCAAACTAACCGGTATTGAAGTCGTAATGACCAAGCTGCACGCCGGTGGCAAGTTCGGCGGGGGTTCTTATACGGCTTCCGGCGGGCTGCATGGGGTCGGGGCATCGGTGGTTAATGCACTGTCGACGCGACTTGATGTGGAGGTGGATCGGGGGGCCAAGATTCACGCGATGTCATTTCGGCGCGGAGTGCCCGGTTCCTTCGAAGGAGATGGCCCCGATAGTGAGTTCGTTCGCAAGAGCGGCTTACGCATCACGGGCACCTGCCCGCGGAGTCGAACCGGCACCCGAGTGCGTTGGTGGGCAGACACACAGGTATTCACTAAGGACGCGACATATGACCGCCAGGGGCTCCGCGAACGCGCAGTGCAAAGTACTTTCTTAGTCCCCGGCCTGGTTATCAGCGTGGTTGATGACCGCGACGCTGATGACCTGTATGAGGAGACGTTCCAGCATAAAGGCGGCATCACGGAGTATGTAGAGGCGCTGTCGGTTGGTGAACCAGTGTGTTCGGTGATTCGCCTACACGGTAAAGGGCATTTCCATGAAACCGTGCCGGTTCTTGATGACAAAGGGCATATGACACCGCAAGATGTCGAGCGCGAAATGAGCGTCGATATCGCACTTCGCTGGGATGCGGGATACGAGTCAGATATCCGCTCATTCGTTAACGTAATCGCCACACCCAAAGGTGGAACTCACTTAACCGGCTTTGAGCGAGCCATCGTGAAGACCATAAATGACCAGGTGCGTGCCGCCAAGATCCTCAAGGGGATTGAAGACACCATCACTAAGGACGACGTCAACGAGGGTCTAACAGCCGTGGTAACGGTGCGATTGGCGGAGCCGCAATTCGAAGGCCAGACCAAGGAGATTTTAGGGACGCCCGCCGCAACTCGCATAGTTGGCAATGTGGTTTCGAAAGAACTAACCGCCTGGTTTGCCAATCCGCCCCGAGGAGAGAAAGTGGCGGCAAAGGCGGTTTTAGATAAAGCCGCGAACGCTATGCGTACAAGAGTTGCGGCGCGAACCCACCGTGACACGCAGCGGCGTAAAACCGCACTTGAATCTTCTGCGCTCCCGGCGAAGCTTGTTGACTGCCGTACCGATGAGGTGGAGCGCAGTGAACTTTTCATCGTCGAGGGCGATAGCGCATTGGGTACCGCAAAAGTGGCTCGAAATGCTGACCACCAGGCGCTGCTTCCAATTCGCGGCAAGATCCTAAATGTACAGAAGTCGTCACTCGCCGACATGCTGAAAAACACCGAGTGTGCGTCCATCATCCAAGTAATTGGTGCTGGTTCTGGTCGATCATTTGATCTGGACCAGGCGCGATACGGCAAAGTGATTTTGATGTCCGATGCCGACGTTGACGGAGCCCACATTCGATGCTTGCTATTGACATTGATTAATCGCTATTTGCATCCGCTTTTAGAAGCTGGGCGTGTTTATGCCGCCGTACCACCCTTGCACCGCATCGAAATAGTTAATGCTGGAGCTAAAGCCAATGAGGTCATCTATACCTATTCGGACGTTGAGATGAAGTCGGTCCTGGCTGATGCCAATAAGCGCGGCCGGAAAGTAAAGGACCCAATTCAGCGTTATAAGGGCCTCGGCGAAATGGATGCAGGCCAACTTCGAGAGACCACTATGGACCCAGCTCACCGAACCCTTAGACGCATCACTATGAATGACGTCGACGGTGCTCGTGAGGTATTTGACCTACTCATGGGTGGTGAAGTAGCCCCGCGTAAGGAGTTCATTGTTGATGGTGCGGCCGGATTGGACCGCCAGCGAATCGACGCCTAAGGTCGGCCCTCCTTGCCGGTAACGACGGGTTAGTCTGGGACACAAGTGGAAGACAGTCAAAAGTGTTTTTGGGGGTAATGGGATGGCTCGACCGTTACGCGTTGCTGTGGTGGGATCAGGGCCTTCGGGCATGTATGCAGCGGACGCGCTAATTAGCCAGCAAGATCTTCCGGTGACAGTCGACGTCATTGACAAACTTCCGGTGCCCTTTGGCTTGGTGAGGTATGGCGTGGCGCCAGACCATGTCAGCATTCGCTCAGTGCGCGATACCTTAGACAAAGTGTTTGAGAAGCCCGGGGTGCGTTTTATTGGGGGGCTAGAAGTCGGCGTTGATATTTCAGTCCAAACTCTTCACGAATTCTTTGATGCAATTATGTTTACCTATGGGGCCTCCCGTGATCGCCGACTTGGGGTTCCTGGGGAGGATTTAGACGGAAGCGTGGCAGCGACCGATTTTGTTGCTTGGTACTGCGGACACCCCGATGCTGATCGGGCAACATTTGAGCGTTTGATTCCAACGGCGACTTCTGCGGTTGTTGTCGGAGTTGGTAACGTGGCGGTTGACGTCACCCGCGTCTTAGCGAAGACGGTGGATGAACTCACACACACGGATATGCCTGAATATGTATTAGACACCTTACGCAAGTCCTTGCTAACAGATATCCACGTTCTTGGGAGGCGTGGCCCAGCTCAGGCTACGTATACCACCAAAGAGCTGCGAGAGCTAGGCGAGCTCTTAGACGCCGATATCGTTGTTGAGCGGGCCGATCTGGTCTTTGATGCGGGTAGCGAACAAGCGATAGCAAATGATAAGTCGATAGCTCGCAATGTCGAGGTGGTCAAAGAGTGGGCGACAAGAAGAACGACCGGTAAGTCCCGCCGAATTCATCTCCACTTCATGTCCCGCCCGGTCGAACTACGTGGTGATGACCGAGTGCGCGAAGTGGTCGTCGAGCGAACCGAACTTGATGGGGCTGGTGGCGCCAAAGGCACCGGTGAAACATTTGTTATCAAAGCCGATCTAGTGGTACGTAGTGTGGGATATCGGGGAATGGCGCTGCCGGGTGTGCCATTTGACGAGGGTCAAAGCGTAATTCCACATCTAGATGGGCGGGTACAACTAGGTGGAGCCCCGGTGAGTGGGCAATATGTGGCCGGCTGGATTAAACGAGGCCCCACCGGGATCATCGGCACTAATAAGAAAGACGCTACGGCGACCGTGGCTGCACTGCTGGCTGATGCCAATAACTTGCCGGCCGCGCCGTTGCCTAGTCCTGCCGACTTCGACACGTGGTTGTTGCAATCTGGTATTACGGTAGTAGATAGTGCAGGTTGGCAATTGATTGACGCGGCCGAACGCGCACTTGGCGAGAGTAAGGGTCGGGAGCGCACGACCATCCAAACCACCGAAGACTTGCTCAATGCAGCAAACGCAATCGTAAGCTAATTGCTCAGATGAGTTGCCAAGGTGTCACCGCGGCGACACCTACACTGCGCCAGGTAAAAACCTTGGTCGGTTCAACACCGCAAGACTCGGCGCGAGGTTCGGCAAGTTCTTCGCGCCTTAGATTGACCTGCCAAGCCCGCCCATCTACGTGGCGAACCTCAGCGACTAGTGAGGATCCAACGCCGGGAAGTGCGGCCATGACTGGCATCGGCACCGGGCGGCCATCGATGACCCGGAGTGCATCGAGGACATCACGTTCGTAGATACCTAAGCTTTGGCGGACGACAATTTCAGCTACCTGTAAGGGATGAGTAAAACAACTGCGCCCACGGTAATTATCGAGTGGAAGGTGACTTAGCTGTGAGTCGGAATAGACGGCTAGGGCATCGTCGACCGTGAGCCGGCCGAAAACCGCACCGCACGGCAAACTAAGCACAGTTGGGGCAAATCGATGACCACCGATGTGGCTCGATTCCCAGATGAATTCACGGTCGGCCGCACTCACGCTTCGGAGTAGATCAGTTATTAGAGCGCGGCCGTGTAAGGCACAGCAGGCATCGCGGCCACTGTGCGTGCACACCAAAAGCAGTGGTGCGACAATTGATACGCCAAACGGGGGCAGGGCTCCGGCGGCCATATCGGTAAAATCCCAGCCCGCGATAACTGTTAAGTCGGACATCGTGCCGTGTCGCATGCGGGTGGCGCCAGGTGAGGTGTGAACAATCCAAACATTCCTTGAGTCCGAACCGGTGGCCCGTTCGAGGCGATCGGGATGGCGAACCAGCAGGACCGACACTCCGGTGCCTTCGGTTCGGTCTTTTAGGATTTGGCCAAGTACCGGATCTAGATGCGAATCGACAAGAGCCTGTTTGCCCCAAGGTCCGGGTTGTTCAATCAAAACCCAGCAGGTGGCCACCGGTGCAGTACCAGCCAAAGGCTCACCGACTTCGAGTGCGGCACTAGCACAGTTGGCCGTCACAGACACCCACCGATCCCTGCGATCGGGGTAACCCCGGGGGAGCCGGTGCCATCTCGCTTCCCCCAGGTGGTCGGTAGATCGGCAGGGACGCCAGAGGCTGTTGCAGCCCGCGCCGGGCCAATACCAACCCAAGCGACCAGCAAACTATCCTCGCCGGAGCGGAACTTGTGGCAGCGCACGCCACCGGTACCTCGACCCTTTGCCGGGTACTCCACAAGCGGGGTGACCTTAATGCTGCCTGCATCGGTGCCCGGCAGTGCGTCGGCCGAACCGGCGATAGTTACCACTACTGCCGTATCGGCTGGTTGAAGCGCGGTAAAGGAAACCACCTGTGCACCGGGGTTAAGGCGAACACCAACCATCCCGCCCGCCGCCCGACCTTGAGGCCGGACCGCGCTTGCGGCAAATCTAAGTAGTTGACCATCGGAAGTGACGAAAACCAACTCCGCAGTTTCTGCAGCAGCCTCGCTCAGGCCGATTGCACCAACAACTAAGTCATCAGCGTCGAGTCGAATGATGTCCCATGAGTCTTTGTTTGAAAGTGCGTCTGGGATAACCCTCTTGATGATTCCACTCGCCGTGGCAAGAGCAATGCCACTCGTATCGTCAAGGGTAGTTAGGCACAAGGCACTTTCGCCCAGCGGCAGGTCCACAAAAGCGCCTATCGGAGCTCCTGCTGATAGCGCGGGTATCCCGACTACGGAAGGCAGGGCGGGTAGATCGACTACCGACAGTCGCACTATGCGCCCAGCGCTGGTCACTAAGCCGATGAATCCGCGGTTGGTCGCGGGTACTGCACTGACTATCACATCGTGGTTTGCCCTGCTGCTTTCGACAGCGTCATCAAATACTGGGTCGGCAATTCGTGCCAGTAGTCCGGTACTAGACATCAGAACCACGCAGGGTTCGTCATAGACTTCAAGTGGTACCGCGGCTGATATCGAAGCCGCACCTGCTTCCATCAGCAAGGTGCGACGCCCAGTCGTGTGGGCCTGGGAGATTGCGGCCAGTTCATCGGAAACTACGGTCCGCAGTTGGCTGTCGTCGTCGATGATCGCAGATAGCGTCGCAATGTCGCCATTTAAAACAGCAGATTCTTTTTCTAGTTCAATTCGTGAAAATTTTGTCAATCTCCGCAGTGGCATTTCAAGTATGTAAGAGGTCTGAACCTCACTGAGATCGAACACCTCAATCAGGCGGACCTTGGCCGCGGCCGCATCGTCGGATTCGCGAATAAGTTGTATAATTTCATCAATGTCGATAATGGCGATAAGGAGGCCAGCCACCAGATGCAGACGATCTTGGGCTTTGGTCCGACGAAAAAGGCTACGGCGCCGCACAACTTCGAGTCGATGATCGATGAAAACATGCAATAGCGTGAGTAAGCCCAATGTCTGCGGTTGCCCTTCCACGAGTGCCACCGCATTGATATTTACCGATTCTTCCATTGGCGTGAGCTTGAATAGGTTCTCAAGTACGGCTTCAGGGTGGAACCCATTCTTAACATCTATCACCAAGTTGAGTCCAGAGTCACCGTCGGTTAGATCAGTTACGTTTGCAATCCCCACCAGCTTCTTGTTTTGCACAAGATCCTTAATGCGCTCGATGATCCTTTCGGGACCAACGTTCATTGGTAATTCCGTGACGATTATGCCCCGACGCCTAGGGGAGACTTGGTCAATACGGGTGCGAGCTCTAACCCGAAAAGTGCCTCGTCCGCTTTCATAAGCTTCACGTACCCCGCTCAGGCCAATTATTACCCCACCGCCGGGCAGGTCAGGTCCGGGGATGAACTTCATGACCTCGCCAAGGGCCGCCTTTGGATGCTTAATTAGGTGGCGGGCTGCGCCTATTACCTCGCCAAGGTTGTGGGGGACCAAGGTGGTTGCCATGCCAACGGCGATCCCTGAAGCTCCATTTACGAGGAGGTTTGGAATCGCGGCGGGCAGCACCATCGGCTCGGTTTCGCGACCATCGTAGTTTGGAACAAAATCGACCACATCTTCGTCAAGACTCAAGGTCATATCAAGCGCTGAGGCAGCTAGCCGAGCTTCGGTGTAGCGCATAGCGGCTGGGCCGTCGTCAAGTGAACCAAAGTTGCCGTGGCCATCGACCATGGGCAGGCGCAAGGTAAATGGCTGAGCCATTCTAACGAGTGCGTCGTAGATTGCTGAATCCCCATGTGGATGCAGGCGGCCCATTACTTCACCAACGACGCGGGCACTTTTCACATGCCCGCGTTCTGGTCTAAGTCCCATTTGCGCCATCTGAAACAGAATTCGTCGTTGTACCGGTTTAAGCCCATCGCGCGCATCAGGTAGTGCCCGAGCGTAAATAACCGAATAGGCGTACTCCAAGAATGAGGCTCGCATTTCATCGGAAACGTCAATATCGACGATGCGGCCATCACCGGGGGCAACCGGCTTGGTAGAGCGCCTAGCCATTATTAGCCCTTCTCGTCGAGAATTGAGCACCGGCACGAGGCAGTAGTCCACGCCCAGCGATAAATCGATAATTGAGCATGATTCTCGCGGGTCAGGGGGTGTTCGGACCGGCTCCGACACGGCAGATTGCCTGTGTGGCTACTCGCACCCCCGCCGTGACTGCCGTAATCAGAGGCAATCAAGCGCGTCAGCTTGGTAAAAACCCAGCGGCGAAAGCATCACCCCGCTACCCGAAGATTCTCAGGGCGAGGCAGCCCGTGGCTTATGATCGTCGATTCAAGCGCCACAACGGCGTGGTTATCGGCGAGGGCTGTGGCAACTTCAGGGGATACAACTAGCGGCGGATTAGTCACCCGATAACCGTATCTTGCTCGTCTCGGGATTGGCCGCCACCGCTCGATAAGGCTAATTTTGCCGTTGGTTTCCGTCAGATACTAGATGTGGCAAGATATTGAAGTGATGAACCTCGATCAGCAGTTGCGAACTGATATTCAGCGCAGTGGTTACTACCCTGACCTAGTTGCCGATGCTCTGGACACCGCACTGGCTGGGGAGCCACTGAAGTCTTATCTTGTCCACCACGAGGCCACCTTTGACCAAGATGAGTTAAGGCGACACGTGACGGTATTGGCATTGACTCCTACTCGACTAATTGTGGGCCACACTGACGAACATGGCATAGATGAAATCAATCCGACGCCATTTGCGACCGCTTCAACCGAGGCCGTTCGCCTTGAGCGGGTGGATTCGGTAGTCGTCACGCGTGTTGTTAGCGAGCCGGCAAAGTATCAACCAGGTGGGCCGACAGCGGAAGTTGTTTTGACGATCGGGTGGGGCGCGGTGAGTCGCATCGATTTGGAGCCGGCAAATTGTGGTGATCCGCAGTGCGAAGCTGAACACGGATTCACCGGAACATCGAGCAACGATGATCTATCAGTGCGCGTCTCAGAAGTTGCTGACGGAGCCGATGTTGTAGCCCAGGCACTTACTTTCGCGGCTGCATTATCACAGGCGACCGCGGCTAGGCTGCGCTAGTTCTTGCCGGCCATTAATTCACAAATGACCCCGCCCAGTCTGGCCGAGGTTGGTACCTCGGCCGCGGCCAGCGTTGGTGTGCCCGGTTACACCGATTCACTTGGGCTAGGGGAGGTCCAGCATGTGGTGATCTGCCTAATTGATGGACTTGGCTGGCGTTCACTTATCGAATTTGGGGCGCATGCACCCGCGCTGATAGCAATTGGAGGCCGCCCATTGCATTCGGTTTTCCCGACAACAACTCCGACGGCACTTGGTTCACTGGGCACCGGGCTATTGCCCGGAACCCACGGACTGGTGGGAGCCACCTTCTTCCTGCCGGAAACACAATCGGTGTTGGCGCCACTTCGTTGGAAAACCGATCCACTTCCATTAATGGTGCAACCGGAGACGACGGTCTTTGAACGGGTTGCCCGCCACGGAGTTCAGATGATTACCGTAGCCCCCGCGAAGTATGAGTTTTCCGGGCTCACTACTGCGGCCCTGCGGGGCGGGACCTATCGATGCGCGGAAGATATTGCCCAAAGAGTTAGTGGCCTGCAAGCTGCAATCTGTGGAGCCAAGAAGTCATACACGTATGTCTATTGGTTTGAACTTGACCGGATCGGTCACAAGTTTGGCGTCGGAAGTACACCTTGGGTGGCTGGGCTAGTGCGCGCCAATGTGCTCGTGGATCAGTTGTCACAGCAATTGCCACCTAATGCCGCAATGATTGTCACGGCCGACCACGGGATGATCAACTGCGAAGTCGGCGACCACATTTCAATTGAGCAGCACCAAGAGTTGAACTCGGATTTGAAATTGATCGCCGGCGAGCCTCGGGCGCGGCACCTATATACCCACCCAGGTGCCGCTGAAACGGTAGCTCACCGTTGGTCGCAGTATTTGGGTTCGAGGGCGAAAGTTTTCACTCGAGACCAGATTATGGAGTCTGGTTGGCTCGGACCCACCGACCTTGAGCTAGTCGATCGAATCGGAGATGTGGTGTGCATCGCTGAAGGTGCCACGATGTTGACGAGTTTGGTTGATGCCAAAACTTCGTCCCTTATTGGCCAGCATGGTGCACTAACCCCCGCTGAACTTGAGATCCCCGGTCTCATAATTCGGACTTGATCGCGGTTCTGTTACCCCGATATGGCAGCATGACGCCGTGGCCGAGCTAATATTCTTCGCGGGCACCATGGACTGCGGTAAATCCACCTTGGCACTTCAGACCGACCACAATCACTCGTCAAGGGGTAGATTCGGCTTGGTGTTCACCAGGTTAGATCGAGCTGGTGAGTCGGTGTTATCGAGTCGGCTTGGGCTAAGTGTTACTGCCATAGAGGTTACTGAGTCCCTTGATATCCGTGCGCATCTTGTTGACGCACTTTCGCGGGGCGATCGAGTTCAAGTGCTGCAGGTTGAGGCACTGTGCTGGTGTGGGATGCGGGCGATTCACAATGCGCGAACCGTCGATGGCGTTGTGGTGGTCGAAGGTAGCCAGGTAATGGTGGGCGATGTAGGCGAAGGGGTCGGCGCCCGGATTGATATCCCCGTGGTCTCATACGAGGTGCTATGCCGCCGTCACTACCGCGCCCGGAAAACGGCGCTAAGTGCGGGAGTCGAGCATATGTCACGCGAGCCACTGCCCTTTGAGGCTTAGTTTTGGCTCTTACTGCTTGCTAACTAAACGTCATCCCCACGAGTTGAACCAAAAAGGATTTCATCCCAACTAGGCACGCTTGCACGCTTACCTTTAGTTTTAGGCTTTGGTGCGGGTTTAGTTGGCCGATCATAACGTGGCCTGCTAACTGGTTCATCGATCGGGATCAAGACATCAAGGACTTGATCGTCAATCTTGACGTCGGTTTTCCTTGGGGCATCTGGTACTGCAACCAGTCGCGGGCGCTCGACACTAGATTCATCGCTAGGTAGGGCATCGATAGTCTCGCCCTTGTTCGCATGGACGTTTACAATCGCGATTGGCTCATCAATGATGTAGTCAAAAATCTGATCGTCGCTAACTCCCATGAGTCGACGTGCACTTTCGTCAAGGGGGTGAACGCTGCGGCCAACATTGTCATACGTCCACGAAGCATGTTGGGTTGCGCCATGGCCGGTGAAGGTAACCAGCACCACCCACTTAGAATCCGCGCGCCGGGCCGCATCCCATTCGATATCAGCGGCGCCATCGATTCGCAATGCCGCGGCCACGGCCTCACCTAGTGTTACCGAACTGCCGGTGCGTCGAATCTCGACCAGTTGCGCACGACTGGCCACGTATTCACGTTCGGCAAGCGGTGGGCCGGCGTAGCGCTGCACTTTCTCCAATGCCCAACCCGTCTGGGCAGCCACGATCTCCACAGAGGCTCCGGCGCGTACGCGGGCCTGAATCTCTTTGGGGCTGAGCGGTTCCAGAGCGAACTCCGTAGGTTAGATGAAGATGTTAATGCTCAGAACTTAGCGCGCCCGGGTGCCCGCCGGGCGCATAGGCCGCAACTTGCCTAGTTACATGTCGTCAGAGGCGAAGCTGCCGGGGGCCGGACCCGGTATAGGTTCGGTATTTAGCGCTGTGGTGGGGGGGCTCGGGCCATAATCTTTGACCGCCCCCCGGAGCCGCTTTTGGCCAAGGCATGCCACCAGGAAAGCCGCTGCGGCAGCGCTCACCCCAACGGCGAAACCGTGCCCAGCGCCCCCGCCGTCGATTACATAGCCGCCCAGGGCCACCCCGAGGGAAAACCCAACGGTGAGACCGGAGTTGATTAAGGTTAGGCCCTCGGTTAATTGCGCGTTGGGGACCAGCCGCTCTGCCAGACTAAAAATGGTTATTAAGACGGGGGCCACCAGCGCCCCGGAAATCATTGTGGTGAGTGAAATGGCAAACAGCGAAGACAAGAATGGGGTAGCTAGTAGCCCGATAGTCAAGGCGGCAGTTATGACAACCAATTGATTCGCTAAAGGTGCGCGAAAGTGTCTGGATCCAAACCAAAGGCCGCCAAACATTGAGGTGCTAGCCCACGCCGCTAGCAAGGGACCAGATAATCCTGGCGCACCGAGTTCGGCGGTAAAGGCGACAAGGGCAACCTCAAATGAGCCAAAAATAGCGCCGGTGGTTATCGCAGCGAAGATCATCAACACGATACCGGGGTGACGAAAGGCTGAGGTGTGCGGTTCATGTGATTTGTGAACCGGTGAGGGGGTTGGTTCGGTACCTCGTAAGCGGATCAGGAGAAATGTTCCGGTCAGGCCGATTACGATCGCCAAGATTATTGGCGCCGGGAGCGCGACTGAGATCGCGAGCCAGGCGGTAATAAGCGGACCGACAGTGAAAATCACTTCTTCTACGATGCTCTCGAGAGCGAACGCAGTGCGCAACTTCGGGGATGAAGTGGATTCGGCCCTGGAGATTACATAGGTCCAACGGGCTCGAACTGCTGGCCCGATAGCCGGCGAACATGCGCCCGCTCCTGCCACAAGAGCCGCCGATAACGCGTAGGGCCAGTTCAGTTCCATACTGGTGATGAAAAGAGCTAGGCCGAGGCTTTCGCCGGTGATCAGCCACCCTAAGACTTTATGTTGCCCCAAGCGGTCCACTAATCGGCTGGACATGATCATGCCGACCGCCGCCGAGAGCGAAAATGCTGCTGACATCACCCCGGCGAGCCCGTATGAGCCAGTGCTGCCACTGGTGAACAGCAAGATCCCCAAGCCCACCATGGCCATCGGCAGCCGTGCGACTAGGCCTGTCGCCGAAAAAGCCAGAGCACCCGGTTCCCGCAAGACCTCGCGATAAGAACTCATCACAAGGCGACGTTACCGCGGGGCGGTGTTTGCGTAAGTAGCCAACCCGGCAAGATAGGAAGATGTGCACGGGCCAGGGTCAATCACTAGCTGAGGTACTAAGTACGCATGCCCTGCTGCCGTTAGCTTGGGAGTCCTCTTGGGAGGCCGCTCGTTTTCTGCGAGATGACCGCCCCGCGGATCTATTGATCTATACGAAGTCAACATCCTCAGATTTGGTATCTGAGATGGATAAAGGTGCAGAGGATTTGCTGATTGCGGCTCTATTGGGTGATCGACCAACCGATGGTATTTTGGGGGAAGAAGGTGGTGAGCGATTTGGGACTTCTGGGGTGCGCTGGGTGCTAGACCCGCTCGATGGCACCGTCAATTACCTGCACCACATGCCGACCTGGGGAGTATCGGTTGCGGCCGAACAAGAGGGCGGCACGGTGATCGGCGTTGTTGTCACACCCGCCTTCGATGAAGCGTATATCGGCGTCAAGGGTGTGGGTGCGTGGGTTGTCAAGGGATCGACCGCAACCGCGATTCAGGTAAGTGGGTGCAGCCGGCTCATCGACGCAGTGGTGGCCACCGGTTTTGGTTATGCCGCGGAGCGCAGGAGGGCGCAGGGCCGGGTAGTACACCATTTGCTTTCTCAGGTTAGCGATATCAGGCGGATCGGGGCCGCGGTAATTGACTATTGCTGGTTGGCGCGCGGGCGCCTTGATGCCTATTACGAACGAGGGCTAAATACTTGGGATATTGCCGCCGGTGCCTTGATCGCTGCTGAGGCGGGCGCAGTAGTCACCGGATTGCGAGACGAAGATATTTACGGATCCTTAATGATTGCCGCGGCACCGGCAATAGCCGATGAGCTTCGCGACTTCCTAATCGCGGCGGATGCTGATCGGGAGTGACTTCAACTTAGGAGGCGCAGTTCGGATGCATATTGGTGGACGTTGCGAACATAAATCGCCGCGGACGCCCGAAATGCTCCGTCCTCGATTACCTCAAGAGTGATGGTCGCCGGTACGCCGAGTGCGCGCGCATTCGGTGGCACCACCAGGCCGTTAGGCACCATTGCGCAGGCTCCGACCAAGGCGTTGGGTCCGATAACGGCCCGGTGCAAAACGACAGAACCTGACCCGATTAGCGAATCATCATGTACCGTGCAGCCCTCAAGATGGGCGCCATGACCAATTACACAGCGATCACCGACAATGGTGTTGAGATCGGAAGTGCAGTGCAAGATTGCGCCATCTTGGATAGAGGTTTGTGCGCCAATGACGATCATTCCGTGATCTCCGCGAAGCACGGCGCCGGGCCAGATGCTCGATTCCGGGCCCACCGTGACGGCGCCGATTATCACTGCCTGCGGGTGAATATAAGCCGACTTGTCAATATTTGGCGTCTGGTCGCCTAAGGCATAAATGGGCATAGGGAGCAGGTTACCGTGCGGCCTACGAACCCAGCGTCACACTTGCGGACCTGATGGGGCACAATCTGCGCACGAGGCGCCCTGTTTTGGGAATCAGGAATATCGTCGGGTGTGCTTTTGGTCGGGCAGGTGAGGGCATGTAGGGGAAGAAGGAACCGTGGCAACCGATTACGACGCACCGCGCAAGACAGACGAAGAACTCGCTGAGGACAGCTTAGAAGAGCTAAAGGCCCGGCGGGTTGACAAGTCATCTTCGGTTATCGATGTTGATGAGACCGAACTGGCGGAGAATCTAGAACTGCCAGGTGCTGACCTATCGGATGAGAGCTTGACGGTGCGCGTAGTGCCAAGGCAGTCCGATGAGTTCACCTGTGTGCGTTGCTACCTAGTGCAGCACAGCAGCCAGATGGATCATGAGGGCAAGGCCGGGCCAATTTGTAAAGAGTGCGCTTAGTCCATTGGATTAGTTGCACCAAGGTGATTGGTGACTCGATAAGCCACCACTTCCGCGCCGGCAGCTATAGCTGCTGTCACGGTGGCCCATAAAAGCGCCTTGCCGAATGGCACACCAGGATCATTGGAACGTGGGGCATCTTTGCCAGTGAGACTGCGATAGCTAGCGGTGATGACCTTACGAACGATCATGGTGGCACCAATCGCCACCAAAGGGGCTATCAGATGAACCATTGGGTTCACGTGGACTCCCGGCTCGAGTGCCCCTTGTTCTGACATCTTTGCTCCATTCGAGTTGCTGCTCATCATCTGATGCTAACCAACCAAGTTATCCGGCTGAAGTGCGGCTGCAAGTCGCGCTGGATCCTTGGTGCTCAACAGCCAGGCCGGATGCGGATCAAGTTCATCAATTAAGTGCACCAGCACACCCCCACTCGTCCGCCACGGCCGTACCAGCAGGTAACGCGTCGCGATATTTTGTGCTGCTCGCGTTTGCATGCCGTCTAAAGCTTCAATATTCCCCAGGAAACTTCTGGAGATAGTGGCGCGCCCAGCTCGAAGTTCTCTTGTACTGACCGCGATCACGGGTGCTCCGAGGAACAGCCCGGCACCGCTTAGGGATCCAACTATAAGAAAAACAAGCCAGCCCTGAACTGGTGAGTACGCGGCACCGACCGCGATCGCAAACATCGAGATCAGTGCCAAAGCGAGGAGAAAAACCCACAATGAAGGGAGCAACCGTTCGCGGAACAGGTACTCCTGAGTCTTCATGCTCTGAGTCTGCCACGTGTACTCGCCGGTAGAGTCTGCCTATGCGCTCAACTCACGCACCTGTTGGTTCCCTGCTGCCAGAACGGCTACCGAGCGCCCCGGAGCCCGGTTCCCCTATTCCCTCGCACTACCGTTGGTGCTTTGGTTGCGGAAGTGACCATCCAACCGGGCTGCATATGCGCATAACAGCCGGTGCAGGACTGCGGGTAATAGGCAATTTCAGGGTGACCGAACACCACCAAGGGGCGCCTGGACTTGCCCATGGCGGCCTACTGTCGGCTGCGATCGATGAAGTTCTCGGTTCACTCAATTGGTTACTTGGCGAGCCGGTTGTCACTGCCTCGCTGTCGATGGATTTCTTACGTCCGGTGCCGGTTGGTTCGGTACTGCACATCGAGGCAGAAGTCACCGGGGTAGCACGACGTAAGGTCTACACAAGTGCTGTTGGCAGACTCGATGATGCCGGTGGCGATATCGCGGTGTCGGCATCGGCCCTTTTCATGCAAGTTCCAATTGCACATTTTATGAAGTTCGGCAATAAGGAGCAGGTGGAACTAGCGATAGCGGACCGAGCCTCGGGTGGCCCGTCCTGGCGTACCGGTGGGCACGATGTTGAGGTGAACCCGTGAGTGTCGACGTGCGGCTACTAATCACCCGGTTGGACCCCGACTTACCGTTGCCAGCATATGAACACCCTGGTGACGCTGGCTTGGACCTACGTGCGCGTGCGGGGGTTAGCCTTGCGCCAGGTCAGCGGGCCATGGTGCCCACGGGGATAGCCATTGCCTTACCCCCTGGTTTTGCGGCATTTGTCCATGCACGAAGCGGTCTAGCACTTCGAGCCGGGTTGGGCGTGGTGAATGCGCCAGGTGTCATTGACGCCGGATATCGGGGCGAGATTGGCGTGATTTTGATCAACCACGACCCCACCGAGATCATTGAGTTATCGCGTGGCGACCGTATTGCGCAACTGGTAGTCCAGCAGGTAGCGCGAGCAATTGTCGATGAGGTAGTTCAGTTGCCCGGTAGTCACCGAGGCGGGGGCGGATTTGGTTCTACCGGGGGTTCCGCGGGTACGGTGTTGCCATGAGTTCGCGACCGTTGGGCCCTTGGGACGAAACCGAGATCGATTTCTCCGACGGCATTGAAAGGCTAGATCTTGGCGGGTTGCTGGTTAAAGCGACCCCGGGTGTCGATGTTCAAGTGCAAGCAGATGAGGCAACTGGCGTGGTGACGCAATTGACCTTTGCACAATCAGGAGCCGCGGTTCAAGTGCAGCCTTATGCGGCCCCCAAATCTGGCGGAATGTGGAACGACGTCCGCGGTCAGATCAAAAGTTCGATCACCAAGGCCGGTGGTCTGGTCGAGGAAGTCACCGGACCATTTGGCATTGAATTGCAGACGCAGGTAACCGGCGCTGACGGCAAAATGCAGCCAGCGCGATTCGCCGGTATTGAAGGTCCGCGGTGGTTCGTGCGTGCGGTTTTCCTTGGTGCCGCTGCGAAGACGGGGGAGCAGTCTGCCATCTTCGAAGGTGTGGTTCGTGATCTAGTAGTGGTCCGTGGGGGCGAAGCAATGGCCGTTGGCTCGCCCATCCCGATGAAACTCCCGAATGCACCTGCACCCCCTCAAATTCTGCCTGATGGTCGTCCCGTCTTGGCCCCATTTGTGCGTGGCCCGGAGTTGACCGAAACTCGATAAAGCGCGGTCAATGTGCGTCTAGGCCCGCCCTACGGCTAATCTGTTCAAGTGAGCAAGATTGCAGAGCGTTGGCGCACCTGGACTCGCAGCCAATCCGATGTCGAAGCTGCCGAACTCCAAGAGGAGATGCACGATGTTGGTGTCGTGCCAATCCGAACATGTGAGCACGGGGCCTTGGTTTCGGTTACAGGCACCGTTCGGGTGATTACGTTTCGCCCTAAGTCGACAACACCGGCATTGGAAATTGAGTTATATGATGGCTCGGGGTGTGTCAACGTCATCTGGCTTGGACGTCGCCGTATACCTGGGATCGAGACCGGGCGCCGCATGGTGGTCACGGGCCGATTGACTTGTTCGCCAAGGGTCAAGGTCATCTATAACCCCCGCTATCAACTACTTCCGACGGCGGGTTAATGGTGAGCGAGCAAAACGAATCAACGCCGATTGAGTACGAGACCAAGGCCGATGTGCGCGCGGAGACTGTGCTGCTTGAGCGGGCTATTGGCGGCTGGCGCGGCATTATCGACTCAGGCGTACCAACCGCGGTTTTCGTTGTCGGATATCTCGTCACTGGTCAAAATCTGGGTTGGTCGGTCGGCGTAGCCGTGGTGGCGGGTCTGCTAATTGCGCTTTGGCGCATAGTGCGCCGGGAACCACTACAACAGGTACTGGCGGGCTTTGCCGGGGTATTGATCTCGGCGCTGGTGGCAAAGTGGACCGGCCGGCCAGAGGCATATTTTCTCCCGGGCTTCCTACAAAATTTGGCATACGGATCAGCATTTCTTATTTCGATTGTCATCGGCTGGCCGCTACTTGGTGTGGTTTTGGGCTACTTCACGGGCGATGGCACCGCGTGGCGACATGATCGCCCGCTCCGGAGGATTTATGCAGCAGCTTCGTGGATCTGGGTGGCTTTGTTCTTCGGGCGCCTTGCCGTGCAGGTACCTCTCTATTTGCTGGGTGCGGTGGGCGCCTTAGGGGTGGTGAAGATCTTGATGGGGATCCCGCTGTATATCGCTGCCGCCTACTTTACCTATCGGCTACTTGGGCCAATTTGGGCCAAGAAGCGCGCTTCCAAAAGCAACTAGTGCCCGTTAGGCCATGCGGGCGTGCCCAAGCATGCTTTGTAATGCGGCTTCCTGATCAGGTGCGGTCACAAAAAGTAGTTCGTCGCCGGCATCAAGTGGGTCGTCGGCAGTTGGTGCAAATACCCGTGAACCGCGCACGATCGCAACTAGCGCCGTGTCGGTGGGCCAAGCTTGATCCCCGACCCGCTTGCCGACTACTGGTGAATCCGATGACAAAGTTAGCTCAACAAGATCGGCATTACCTTGGCGGAAACTGAATAATCGCACTAAGTCTCCAACACTGACGGCTTCGTCCACTAACGCGACCAGCATGCGTGGAGTTGAAACTGCTACGTCAACCCCCCAAGACTCATCGAACATCCATTCATTCTTTGGATGGTTGACCCTTGCGATCACGCGAGGCACGCCGTACTCGGTCTTGGCCAAGAGTGACACCACCAGATTTACTTTATCGTCACCTGTTGCTGCCACAACTACCTGACACTCGGACAAATTTGCATTATCAAGTGCAGAGACTTCGCAGGCATCGGCGAGAAGAAACTCCGCCCCGTCGACTGACCCTGGCCTTGCAGCCGCCGGATCCCGATCGATTAGCAACACCGAATGTCCGCGACCAAGGAGTTCTTTGGCAATGGACCGCCCAACTTTGCCGGAGCCGGCGATTGCAATCTTCATGACGAGTCTCCAGGGTGGGTTTCAAAAACGGATTCGACTTGTTCGCGGTTGGCTTCCAGATATAGGACATGGACTACATCACCATCTTGAATGACCGTCTCCAAGTTTGGCAATAGGGGCGTACCGAACCTAGTGATGAAAGCGATGCGGGCGCCAGCTGCCTCTTCAAGTTCAGTTGTTCGGTGACCAGCCCAGCTGGTTCCAATATGAACTTCTGCTAGGGCCATCGCGCCACTTGCATCGCGATACTCCTCTTGCGCACCTAGCGGCAAAATCCCACGCAGAATCTGGCCGGTCGTCCATGCCACCGTTGCCACCGTGGGGATACCCAGGCGCTGATAAACCTCGGCCCGCCGCGGGTCGTAAATGCGAGCGACAACAAGTTCTATCCCGTAAGTTTCCCGGGCGACCCTGGCAGCCAAAATATTGCTGTTGTCTCCACTGCTTACGGCCGCAAAGGCACCGGCGCGATCGATACCTGCCAACTCCAAGGTTTCCCGGTCGAAGCCGATGCCGGTAACGGTCAGCCCGGCGAAATCAGCCGGTAGCCGATCAAAGGCTGACGTGTTTTGATCGACCACCGCAACGCTGTGACCGAGTTGGCCCAGGCGCGCAGCAAGTAGAGAGCCGACGCGGCCACATCCCATGATTACTGCGTGCACGGCTCAAACCGTACACGCCCGACGGCGCCGACTCTCACCGCTGGCGAACTTGTTGCCCCGGGTGGGCGTAGCATCATCTGTCGTGCCTATGTCTGATGGTGTCAAGCGGCTGATTTTTGGCCGTGCGCTGCGCAGTGACCGCCTCAGCGACTCCTTGTTACCCAAGCGCATCGCGCTGCCGGTTTTTGCCAGTGATGCCCTCTCCTCGAACGCCTATGCCACCCAGGAGATCTTGCTGGCGCTGTCATTAGGCGGTGCTTCTCTGTACGCCTTCGGTGGGTGGGTGGCGGCCGCTGTTGTCATCGTCTACTTCACGGTCGTGGCGTCGTATCGGCAAAATGTGCACGCCTACCCAAGTGGGGGTGGCGATTATGAAGTGGTATCAACCAACCTAGGGCAGAACTGGGGCATTTTTGTTAGCAGTGCACTGCTGATTGACTACGTACTGACCGTCGCTGTTTCAATTTCATCGGCCATAGCGAACCTAGGATCAACTATCCCGGCGATTGCCGAAAACAGTGTTTGGTATGCCGTCGGCGCCATCGTGGTGATCACCTTGCTGAACTTGCGGGGTATTCGCGAGTCAGGTTCACTATTTGCGATACCTACATACTTTTTCATGGGATCTATTTTCGTCATGATTGGTGTGGCAGTCTTCCGAATCGCAACCGGCTCGAGTCTTGAGGCGGAAAGTGCCAATTGGGAGGTAGTCCCAGAAGCGAGCTTTGCTGGCGCCGCATTGATCTTCTTAGTGGCTCGTTCATTTTCTTCGGGTACCACGGCTCTGACCGGAATAGAAGCTGTGTCCAACGGTGTGCCGTCCTTTCGTAAACCGAAGTCCAAAAATGCCGCAACGACGCTCTTGATGCTCGGCCTGATCTCTACAACGATGTTCGCCGGCATCACCTGGTTAGCGCTCAAGACCGGTGTTCAAGTTACTGAGTTTGATGTCGACTTAATCGGTTTGCCAACGGGACAATCCCAAAAGACTGTGATCGTCCAAGTCGCCAACGCGGTATTCGGAAATTTCGAAATTGCGGTACTTGTGATTTCACTTGCGACGGCACTCATCTTGGCATTGGCTGCCAACACTGCTTTCAACGGATTTCCGGTTCTAGGTTCTATTCTTGCGCGTGACGGCTACCTGCCGCGACAATTGCACACCCGCGGTGACAGATTGGCGTTCAGTAACGGCATCTTGATGCTCGCCGGCTTAGCTATTGTGCTCGTGTTGATTTATCAGGCCAATGTCACGAACCTGATTCAGCTTTACATCATTGGCGTCTTTGTGTCTTTCACGCTTAGTCAACTCGGCATGATTAAGCACTGGAATCGCCTTCTGGGCGTTGAAGTAGTGCCAGCTGAACGTCGCAGGATGTTGAGGTCCCGGGCGATTAATACATTGGGCTTCGCCATGACGGGCACCGTCTTAGTTATCGTGCTGGTGACCAAGTTCACCAAGGGTGCCTGGATTGTCGTGGTGGCGATGCCAGTCATTTATCTGTTGATGCGAGCTATCCGCCGGCACTACGACCGCGTAGCTGCCGAACTAGCGACTACCGACGAAGACAAAATTACGCTGCCGACGCGCGTCCATGCACTGGTTCTGGTCTCGAAGATTCATAAACCCACATTGCGCGCCTTGGCATACGCGCGCGCCACCCGTCCTTCAGTGCTCGAAGCGATCACGGTAAATGTTGACGATGATTCCACAGGTGAGTTGGTCGCAGAATGGGAGCGCCGTGCAATACCGGTGACACTTAAAGTTCTCGATTCGCCGTATCGCGAAATCACGCGACCGATCATTGAGTATGTAAAACGTCTGCGAACCGATAATCCAAATGACGTCGTCACTGTTTATGTTCCTGAATATGTGGTCGGCCACTGGTATGAACAGATTTTACATAATCAATCGGCTCTGCGTCTTAAGAGTCGGCTCCTCTTCATGCCAGGGGTAATGATGACAAGTGTTCCCTGGCAGTTAGATTCAAGTGAGCGTGTACTCGATCGTGATGCGTGAACCTGGTACCGACCGGCTGTTACCCCTCGCGGTTGGCGATGTACTTGAGGTAACCATCGGACAAGTGGCCCATGGGGGTCACTTCATTGCGCATGCGCATGGGCGCACCCTTTTCGTACGTCATGCGATCACCGGCGAAACTGCAAGGGTTAAGATCACTGAAGTACGAGCCAAGATGGTGCGAGCGGATGCCATTGAAATTTTGGTGCCGAGTCCAGACCGGGTGAATGCCCCATGTGTTTTCGCCGGACCCGGATTGTGCGGTGGCTGCGATTTCCAGCATATTGCCCTGACTAGACAGCGTGAGTTGAAGCAACAGGTGGTCCAAGATGCATTTCGGCGACATGCCGGCCTAGCCGATATCGAAATTCCGGTCGTGCCGGTGGCAGGGGATAACGATGGGCTTGAATGGCGCACTCGGGTGCGCTGGGGTGTTGATAGATCAGGTAAAGCAGGGTTCCACATCTTTCGCAGCAGCGAGATTTTGCCGGTGACTAAGTGTGTGATTGCTACCCAAGGTCAAAATGCTGTCCTTGAGGATACCTATGGCGGGGCACAAGAGGTGCGCTCGGCTGAGGGATCTGATGGGACGGTAAGCATCTGGGTTTCCGGTAGTGGAGCAACTGGCAGCAGATCCACTGGTGAGCGACGGGTAATTCAAGAAGTGCTAGGTCGCCGTTGGCAAGTAGATCCGGCGAGTTTCTGGCAAGGTCACGTTGGGGCACCGGGTGCCTTGGTGCAGGCAGTTCTTGATCTTGGGCGTCCGATAAGCGGGGAGACCTGGTGGGATCTTTATTCGGGGGTTGGGTTATTTAGCGGCTATCTCAGTGCGGCTGTTGGCCCCACCGGCAAGGTAGTAGCAGTTGAAGGGTCGGCGCGATCGGTGCGCGATGCCCGCCGCAACCTACATCGGGAGCGAAATATCGAATTAGTTGAAAGGGAAATGGGGAATTGGCTCGGTGCGCCTTCCGAGCCCGGTGCAGTGTCGGGGATAGTTCTCGACCCGCCGCGTACCGGGGCCGGGCCATTGGTGGCCGCGCAGATCGCCGCCCAAAAACCGCGGGTGGTGGTTTATGTGGCTTGTGATCCGGTCGCCCTCGCTCGCGATGTGGCTATCTTCGCCAACTTCGGCTACCGGTTGGGTCCGGCCTTGGCTTTTGATAATTTTCCGATGACCCACCACGTAGAAGTGGTTGCGACCCTGGTGCCCATCAAGGGCCTCGATCCGATATCTTGACGTCAAGATACCTTTCGGAGGCACAAGTGAGCAGCATAAATAGTTTCGGCGCCCAACGATTCTTGACCGTAGCGGGGCAGCAATACGAAATCTTCGGAATTGAGGCCGTACCCGGGTCTCAAAAACTGCCATTTACCCACAAGGTGCTTCTTGAGAATCTGCTCAGGACCGAAGATGGTGCCAATGTCACCGCGGAAGCAATAAGGACACTTGGCGCGTGGGATCATTCCGCTGAACCCAGCCAGGAGATTTCATTTACGCCGGCGCGAGTAATTATGCAAGATTTCACCGGAGTTCCCGTGGTCGTAGATCTAGCGACAATGCGTGAGGCGGTTGCTGAACTGGGCGGGGACCCATCGCGTATCGAGCCACTTGCTCCGGCCGAGATGGTAATTGACCACTCGGTGATTGCTGATTATTTCGCGGTGCCGGATGCGCAGTCGCTTAACGTCGAGCTGGAGTATGAGCGCAATCGTGAGCGCTACCAGTTCCTGCGTTGGGGTCAAGGTGCGTTCGAGGAGTTAAAGGTGGTGCCGCCTGGCACCGGGATCGTCCATCAAGTCAATATTGAATATCTCGCGCACGTGGTGATGGCGCGGGGTGGCCAGGCCTACCCGGATACCGTCGTTGGCACCGATTCGCACACCACGATGGTCAATGGGCTCGGTGTTCTCGGCTGGGGAGTCGGGGGGATTGAGGCTGAGGCGGCCATGCTCGGCCAGCCGGTGTCCATGTTGATCCCGCGAGTTGTTGGGTTCAAGTTGCGCGGTGAACTCCCGCAGGGCACCACCGCTACCGATCTAGTGCTAACGATCACACAGATGCTACGGGTGCACGGGGTGGTCGGAAAGTTCGTTGAATTTTATGGTGACGGTGTTAGTTCAGTACCACTTGCCAATCGCGCGACGATTGGCAATATGAGCCCGGAGTATGGCAGTACGGCTGCTATCTTCCCGATCGATGAGATGACCATGGATTACCTTCGCCTAACTGGTCGCTCTGACGAGCAGTGCGCACTAGTCGAGGCCTATTCAAAAGCCCAAGGTCTTTGGCACGACCCGAATAATGAGCCCAATTACTCCGAATTCATCGAACTCGACCTCGCTAACGTGGTTCCGAGTTTGGCCGGGCCCAAGCGCCCGCAGGACCGCGTGCCGCTAAGTGACTCGAAAGCGATGTTCGGCGTGGCCCTAGGTGACTACACGCGCACCCCTGACACCACCGTGAATCTATGTATTGCGGGTGAGCCGGTAGAGATCGGGCACGGCGCAGTCGTGATAGCCGCAATCACTTCTTGTACCAATACTTCAAATCCATCAGTAATGATCGCCGCGGGCCTATTAGCAAAGAACGCCGTCGAGCGCGGTTTGCAACGCAAGCCCTGGGTGAAAACCACACTCGCGCCGGGCTCGAAAGTCGTGACCGACTACTACGATAAGGCCGGGCTTACCCCCTACCTAAATAAGTTGGGTTTTGACACGGTTGGTTACGGATGCACCACCTGTATCGGTAACTCCGGCCCGTTGATACCTGAAGTTAGCGTGGCGATTAACGAACACGATCTTGCGGTAACGTCGGTGCTGAGCGGGAACCGTAATTTTGAAGGTCGGATCAACCCGGATGTGAAGATGAACTACCTCGCATCTCCGCCGCTGGTGGTGGCGTACGCGATCGCCGGGACCATGGATATCGACTTGCAAAACGATGCACTCGGTTTCGATTTGGGGGGGAAACCCGTTTATCTTACGGATATCTGGCCGAGTTCGACCGAAGTGCAGCAGGTGGTCGATGATTCAATCGACGCACAGATGTTTGCGAACCGATACTCAAATGTCTTCGAAGGCGACGAGAATTGGCGCGCACTTACTACTCCAAGTGGCGACGTATTTCAGTGGGATCCACAAAGTACCTACGTGCGCAAGCCTCCATATTTTGACGGAGTGCAGCGCGAGCCAAGCCCGGTGATGGATATCACCGGTGCGCGGGTACTCCTCAAGCTGGGGGATTCGGTTACAACAGATCACATATCGCCGGCGGGATCCATCAAAGCCGACAGCCCGGCAGGGATTTATCTGAACGAGCACGGGGTCGAGCGAGCGGATTTCAACTCTTATGGTTCCCGGCGCGGTAACCATGAGGTAATGATTCGCGGCACGTTTGCGAATATCAGATTACGAAACTTGATGCTCCACGACATCGAAGGTGGGTACACCATCGATTTCACAACTCCAGATGATGCAATTGTGTCGGTATACGACGCGGCGATGGCGTATGCGCAGCATCACACCCCCCTGGTCATTTTGGCTGGCAAAGAGTACGGATCTGGATCTAGTCGTGACTGGGCGGCCAAGGGCACCGCTTTATTGGGTGTACGTGCGGTGGTAGCTGAGTCCTACGAGCGCATCCATCGCTCGAATCTAATTGGTATGGGGGTGTTGCCATTGCAGTTCGTAGTTGGCATGAGTGCAACTAGTCTTGGGCTGCAAGGTGACGAGGTCTTCACGATCCACGGCATCACAGAACTCAATGATGGCGTAACCCCTGCCCAAGTAGATGTCGAGGCGGTGGCCGCGGATGGGCGTACGGTGGAATTCGCTGCGTTGGTGCGAATCGATACCCCAGGTGAGGCCGACTACTACCGGCATGGTGGTATTTTGCAATACGTTCTTCGTTCGCTCTTATGATCAAAGATGACCGGACGCCGCCGGGTTGGCCCAGAGGGTTACCACCACCGGGCACGAGTGAGTTTGCAGATCGGGTGGTGCCTTGGCTATTGGATCAGGGCCCACAGGAGCTACGCTCCTCAGCCTTGCGCACCCTTCCGCTGGCTTTAGTACGTTATCTAGTGCATTACACCGAAGGGGGCCTTAACGGTGCGAGAAGGGCATATGGGCAAGCTCGCGTGGAGTTGAGCCAGAGCTTGACCCCGGCTGAGGTCGTGCTCGCCCAGCAAGTGTTTGAAGCCCAAGGGGCCCGATTCTTACAAATGCAACGCGAATTGGGTCTGGTAGAGATGGCGTTGACAAGGTGGCCGCTGGTTACTCCCTGGTCGGACGACGAGTGAGAATTGGTCTTTGGCCGTACAATGACGGGGTTGATCAATGGGTGCAGTTTTGAAGGATTGAGAGCACGCGGTGAACCTGCTGCAAGGCATTCGCGACCCCCGAGACCTTCGGGCGCTTAGCCCTGCGCAGTTACCACAGTTAGCCGTCGAGATTCGGGATTTCTTGGTGCAGAAAGTTTCCGCCACCGGTGGGCACTTGGGGCCAAATCTTGGTGTGGTCGAGCTCTCAATGGCGCTGCACCGGGTATTTAGCTCGCCCGATGATGTCATCATGTGGGATACCGGCCATCAGGCATATGTACACAAGATTCTTACTGGACGAGCTCCTGGCTTTGATACCTTACGGCAGCGCGGGGGGGTCTCCGGATATCCAAGCCGTGCTGAAAGCGCGCACGATGTTATTGAAAATTCGCATGCATCCACGGTCTTGTCATATGCAGATGGCCTGGCCAAGGCTTGGCAGCAACGCGGCCTTTTGGGTCACCATCATGTGGTGGCGGTTATCGGTGATGGCGCCCTTACCGGGGGTATGGCTTGGGAGGCGCTGAATAATATCGCCGCAGGTGACCGCCAGGTGGTCATCGTTGTCAATGACAACGCACTTTCATACTCACCGACGATTGGTGGCCTCGCCCATCATCTTTCGACATTGCGCACAACTCGCGGATATGAACGATTCTTGTCATGGGGAAAACGCACCTTGCATCGCACCCCTATCGTCGGTGGGTCAATCTTTGGGGCTTTGCACGGCATGAAGAAGGGGGTCAAGGACGTATTCGCGCCACAGGGGATGTTCGAAGATCTTGGTCTTAAGTACATCGGCCCTATTGACGGGCATGATCACGCTGAAATGGAGTACGCGCTGCAGCGGGCGAAAGTATTCGCCGGCCCGGTGATTGTGCATGCAATCACTCAAAAGGGCCGAGGGTACGGTCCGGCCGAACGTGATGAAGCCGATCGCTTCCATGGCGTAGGAGTGATTGATCCCGATACCGGTGAACCGCTAGTGGCCGGGGGGCCGACCTGGACCGGAGCATTCGGTGATGAACTGGTGCGGATCGGCCATGAGCGCCCCGATGTGGTGGCGATCACCGCGGCCATGCTTGGGCCCACTGGGCTGGATAGGTTCGCGGCCGCTTACCCAACTCGAATCTATGATGTCGGTATAGCCGAGCAGCACGCAGCAACTAGCGCGGCTGGCTTGGCGTACGGTGGTGTTCATCCGGTCGTGGCACTATATGCAACTTTCCTCAATCGAGCGTTCGATCAGGTTTTGATGGACTGTGCGCTACATAAGGCGGGCGTAACCTTTGTACTGGATCGCGCTGGAGTAACTGGCGATGATGGCCCCAGCCACAATGGCATGTGGGATATGGCCATGTTGCAGGTGGTGCCAGGGCTGCGCATTGCCGCACCACGTGATGAATCCACGTTACGCCGCGCCCTGCGTGAGGCAGTTCTCGTTGACGACGCGCCAACGGTGATTCGGTTTCCTAAGGGCGCCATTTCTGCGCCAATACCTGCGCTGCGAACCATCATCGATCTTGACGTCATAGCGGAGTCTGGCGATCCAGAGGTACTGATTGTCAGCGTAGGCGCTCTTGCTTCGTTGACCCTCGAAGTTGCCGAGCGGCTGCGGGCTCAAGGTATCGGGGTGTTGGTCGTGGATCCGCGTTGGGTTAAGCCTTGCTCGCCGGCCCTTGTTGATTTGGCCCGCACAGCGAGGTTAGTAATTACTGTCGAGGACGGTATTCGCGATGGCGGGGTAGGTGCAGCAATTAGCCAGCTTTTACGTGATCACGACCTTGATGTGAGCGTGCGAAACTTCGGCATACCTACGGCATTCCTTGAGCAGGGTAAGCGTGCGGCTATCTTGACCGAGATTGGCCTAACAGCCCAAGACATTTCGCGTCGGATAGTCGAGACGATGGCGCACCGCATTGAGGCCGACAACGATGTTGACGAAACCGCATCGGGGTCAATTACCAACTAGGAAATGACCATCGCTTAAATCGGTACGGAAGCAACTCCTGGGTCCAAAAAGCGCTTACCGTTGACCTGCTCAGAGATGCCTGATCGGTCTAGATAGGGGGTGAGCCCCCCGAGCCAAAATGGCCAACCGGCACCAACCAACATGCATAAATCCACGTCCTGGGCCGCTGCGACCACGCCTTCTTCGAGCATCAACTGGACTTCTTGGGCCAAAGCTTTAAGTGCCCTTGTGCGCACCTGCTCGGCGGTCAGTTGTATTGACCCCCGCTGATAAAAGGCTGCTACCTCCGGGTCAACGAAAGGCTTACCATTGGTATCCCAAACGTAGATGCCAGCCTTGCCCGCATCAACAAGGCGGCGCAAATTCTCTGAAACATAAAAACGCTCGGGGAAAGCCTCCTGCATTGTTTCCGATACATGAAATGCAACAGCTGGTCCAACCAATTGCAGAAGCACAAAGGGGGAGAGCGGCAGCCCGAGTGGATTCAGGGCACTGTCAGCAATGGCGAAATCAGTACCCTCATCTACCGCGCGAGTAACTTCGCCAAGAAAGCGAGTGAGCAAACGATTGACCACGAATGCGGGTGAGTTCTTTACCAAGACACACGACTTCTTCAAGTTCTTACCAACCGCGAAGGCCGTCGCTAGAGTGGCATCGTCGGTCTGCGAACCCCGAGCAATTTCGAGTAGAGGCATCACCGCTACGGGATTAAAGAAGTGGAATCCGACCACCCGTTCGGGGTGCTGCAGGTGCTGCGCCATGGCGGTTACCGAAAGTGATGAAGTGTTCGTGGCCAAGACGCAGGTATCGGAAACGACGGCCTCCACTTCAGCAAATACTTGCTGCTTAATCTCAAGCTTCTCAAAAACGGCCTCAATTACGAAATCTGCGTCGGAAAAGCCAGCTTTTGATGTGCTGCCGGTAACTAGTGCCTTCAGGCGGTTTCCTTTATCCGAAGTCATCCGACCTTTGGACACCATGGTGTCAAATTCGCCGTGAACGTGCGCCAATCCCTTAGTTACCCGAGCCTCATCCAAATCGGTGATTACCACTGGCACTTCAAGGCGGCGAGCGAAAAGTAGAGCCAACTGGCTGGCCATGAGCCCCGCACCCACAACGCCGACCTTTGTTACCGGCCGCGCAAGTGACTTGTCGGGCACGCCCACGGGTTTACGCGCCCTCTTATTTACTAGGTTGAATGAATAAAGGCTGGCGCGCAGATCATCGCCCATCATTAATGCTGACAGCGAGTCATCCTCGGCGGCGAATCCTTCGTCGCGGGTCCGGGTTTTGGCTCCCGCAACTAGATCCAAGGCCACGTAAGGTGCTGATGTTGCGCCATGCAGTCTGGTATCTACGCCGGCGCGAGTTGCCCCAACTACCTCATCCCAAGTTTGGCGATCTGGTTCGGGGCGGGGCACTTTCACGTCACCGAGCAGCACTTTCGCTGTCCATAGCATTGACTGTTCCAGGAAGTCAGCGGGCTCGAAAGCGGCATCGGCAATGCCAAACTTCATTAGGTCCTTCGGACGCATTTGCTTGTTCTGGGCCATCGAATTGTTGATGATCACCTCGAGGGCGTTTGCTGGACCAATTAGGTTGGGCAGCAACCAAGTACCCCCCCAACCTGGAATGAGGCCCAAGAACACCTCCGGTAGCGCTAAACCAGCGGCTCCGGTTGAAATAGTGCGATAGGTGCAATGCAGCGCGACCTCAAGTCCACCACCCATAGCGGCACCGTTGATGTAGGCAAATGACGGTACGGGCAACTCACCCAGACGCCGGAAAACCCGATGGCCAAGCTCGGTGATAGCGCGGGCGGACGCCAGAGTGTCGATTAGATCAACCCCGCTGAGATCAGCACCCACTGCAAAGATAAAAGGCTTGCCGGTCATGGCCACCGCGGCAATATCGGCAGTCTTTGCAATCAGATCCAAAGCTGCATCCAGTGACGCCAAGCCGGCAGGGCCAAATGTTGAAGGCCGCGTGTGGTCTTGCCCATTGTCCAAGGTGATGAGAGCCAGTTGCCCAGCGCCCAGTGGCAATTCAAGTAGTCGTACTTTCGCGTAGGTTACTACTTCATTAGCAAAAGCCGATGGCATCTTAGATTCCACACCATCGGTACTCACTTGGAACTCCCTTGCTGGTTGATATTTTCCCAAATAATTGTGCCGCCCATTCCAAGGCCAATACACATTGTGGTGATGCCATAACGAGCAGATGGATTCATCTCGAAGTCTGCAGCCAGATAGTTCATCAACCGGATGCCGCTAGCTGCCAATGGATGACCAACTGCTATGGCGCCACCCAATGGATTTACTCGAGGATCGTCATCGGGGATCTCGAAGTGGTCGAGGAAGGCGAGCACTTGAACCGCGAAGGCCTCGTTAATCTCGAATAAGTCGATATCTGCGATGGATAATCCGGCGCGATCAAGTGCCTTTTGGGTACTCGGGACTGGACCGACCCCCATTACCTCTGGTTCCACTCCAGCAAAGGCAAATCCAACCATCCGCATCTTTTTGGTCAGGCCAATTTCATCGGCGGTCGCTTCACTTGCTAGTAGGCAAGCTGTTGCACCATCGGTCAACCCAGAACTATTGCCCGCGGTCACTCGTCCGTGGGACCGAAATGGTGTCTTTAACGTGGCTAGGCCTTCGATCGAAGTTCCTGGCCGCGGACATTCGTCCACACTTACTAAGTCCCATCCAAGATCGGCATTTGGCACGGCAACCGGGACGATCTGAGATTGCAATAAGCCGTTTGCGTAAGCCTTTGCGGTCTTCTCTTGCGAGGCTACTGCGAATGCATCCGAACGGGATTTAGTTAACTGTGGGAATCGGTCATGCAGGTTCTCGGCAGTCTTGCCCATTTGTAGGGCATCAGGGTCCACCAATCGCTCCGCCAGGAATCGAGGATTTGGGTCGACCCCTTCACCCATCGGGTGGCGTCCCATGTGCTCGACACCGCCAGCCAAGGCGATATCGTAAACTCCGGCCATTATCGCGGCCGACAAAGTAGTGACCGCGGTCAAAGCGCCCGCGCACATCCGGTCAATTGAGTAACCGGGAACCGAGACCGGTAAGCCAGCCAAGATTGCGGCGGTACGCCCGAGGGTGAGGCCTTGGTCGCCGATTTGGGTAGTGGCCGCTATGGCGACATCATCGATGCGAGCAGGTGGCAAAGTGGGATTACGGCGCAGTAACTCCCTAAAGGCCTTCACCACGAGGTCATCGGCCCGGGCACCGCCTAAAGCACTGCCGGCTTTGCCAAATGGGGTGCGAACTCCATCAACGAAGACAACCTGCTGGGCTTTGTTCACGGGTGCTCCTCGGGTAGGTATCCCCGATATTACCCGCCGGTAACAAAAATCGCTACCCGCTGGTAACTTGCACTGTCACTTGGGCTGACATGGCATCTTCTAGGGCCGGGCTGGTCAACTCAATTTGCCAAGCGCGCGCGCCGCCTACGCGCAAGAATTCGCCAAATGGTTGTGGCGCCACCGGGGGCGTCCAGCAAGCCCGACGCACGAGATCTGGGCTAATTAGGTTCTCTACTGGAATCAAAACTCGATCGGAGATCTCCTTAAGTGCGGCGCGGGCCGCCTCAAGGCGAGCAAAGGCCAGCGGATCCCTTTCTGCCCAAGCTCGTGGCGCTGGGGGGCCGCTGGCTGGTAATGCACCGGCGGGTAACTGTGATTCAGGTAGTGCCAGTGCTGAGCTGATCGCAGACCACCAGGTGGCCCGCCGACGGGTTTGGCCGCGGCGACTGAACTCTCGAATTTCACCAAGGGCATCAGGGGTCGCAGGCAAGATTGTGGCCGCAGCGGCGATCGCCGCATCGGGCAAGATGCGACCGGGAGCGATGTCCTCGCGTTGCGCCACGGTGTCGCGTGCCTCCCACAACGCGCGGACCACCGCCAGTGCCCGCGGTTTGCGGATTTTGTGAATGCCAGAAGTGCGGCGCCACGGGTCATCGCCTCGATCGCGCGGGGTAAATTTCAAAAGTGCTTCGAACTCCTCGAGGGCCCAAGAGAGTTTGCCGGCGCGTTCGAGTTCTGCATACATCACATCACGAAGTTCCACCAGCAACTCCACGTCTAGTGCGGCATAAAGTAGTTGCGCCGAGGTGAGGGGTCGCAGTGACCAATCTGCAGCACCGTGCCCCTTTTCAAGGTGTGCACCTAGTTCGCTGGCAACCAAAGGCCCAAGGCTGACGCGTTCGCGACCAAGTAGCCGGCCGGCAAGTTCGGTGTCGAAAAGTCGTGCGGGTCGAAGGCCAATCTCGGCCAGGCAAGCCAGATCTTGTGTCGCGGCGTGTAAAATCCACTCCACGCCTTCAGTTGCCTCTTGGATTACCGAGAGATCTGGAACCGGGATCGGATCGATTAGCGCGGTCCCGGCACCGCTGCGGCGCAGTTGCACGAGATAAGCCCGCTGACTGTATTTGAAGCCGGATGCTCGCTCGGCGTCTAGGGCGAGTGGGCCACTTGCTTCCCGTAACTTGTCTGCATAATTCCGAAGGGCAGTAGCACTTGTTATTACCGCAGGTACGGGCTCGCGTGGCGCAAATGGAACCGGGGCCAGCGCTTCAGGTTCTGGAGTTTGAATTTCGTTTTCCGACATCGACGTAATCAGCCACGCTCACGTCGGCGTGGGGCACTAACTTGCGAAATACCATGTGGCATTGGCATCAGACCCGTAGCGTGCGCAAGTAAATCAATCCAGGCTTCGACATGACGGTCCATGCCCAGTTCGACGGGTGTACCGTCAGTCGTTATCGGCGTCCAAGACGCACGAATCTCTACGAAGCTGTCGGCTGGGCGATCGGCCATCGAACCAAATGATTGTCCGTCACTACAGGTCACCGTGCCACCGGCTTGCGTGCACTCTGCACCGGCACCGGCGAGGGATTCGACGAGCCAACTCCAACCGACCTCGTTTAGGAGTGGATCACCTATTAGATCGTGTTCCAGCGCGGCACGAACAAAAACGACCGCCCGAAAGGTACCGGCCCATTCGTCAACACCATCTGGGTCGTGAAGCAGTACGAACCGTCCGGAGGCTCGGTCACTGCCAGGGTCGGCGGATTCCGCGGTGAGTGCCAGCGCGCTCGGGGCTAGCCGTGAGGGTGCCGGCGCCTCATCGAGTCGGAATTCTGGGCGGATGACCACCGCACGTACCCGGACCAAGGCTTCGGCAAAAGCATCACCGGTTTTGGGTACTGACCTCATCTAGGCAGGTTAAGGCCAGCCACCGGAACTCACTGGGCTTGGCGCGCCGAACCGGACTTGAATTCAGGCCGATGGGGTGGCCAGGTCAGGGCTGGTGGGGTGCATGCGAATCGAAATGGAGTTAATGCAGTAGCGCAAATCAGTGGGGGTGTCGTACCCCTCGCCTTCAAAGACGTGGCCTAGGTGGCCCCCGCAGGTAGCGCAACGCACCTCGGTTCTCGTGCGGCCCATTGAAGAATCCTCGAGGTAGACCACCGAGTCCTTCGCGAGGGGCTCGAAGAAGCTGGGCCAGCCACAGTGGGAGTCGAACTTGCCCGAGCTTCGGAATAACTCAGCGCCACAAGCCCGGCAGGAGTAGATTCCGTCGGTTTTCGTGTCGGTGTATTCACCAACGAATGGTGCTTCGGTGCCAGCTTCGCGCAATATATGGTACTCCTGCAGAGTCAGTTGCGCGGCCCAGATTTCCTCGGGCTTTTGGATCTCGTATTCGGCACCATCTGGGCGCCTAGTGCCGTCCTGACGCGGGGTGGATTGGCTCATGGCAGCATCATAGTTTTCCGCAAGAGGACCGCTCGCCTCCGAGTGCAATTCATTCGCTATCGGGTACATGACAGGTTAGGGTGCACCTGTGAGCGACATCCTTGACACACAAACTCGGTGGCTCAGCGACGAGGAGTTGGCGACGGTCCGCGGGCAATTGCCGGTGGTTTATGTCGACGCCGTCCCGGTGCGCACCGATGCCAATGGTGAAGTCAACCAACTCGGGCTCCTACTTCGAGCCATGCCTGATGGGAGCATTAGCCGCGCGGTGGTATCGGGCCGGGTGATGTATGGCGAACGCATTCGGGATGCCTTGATTCGACACCTAGAGAAAGACCTCGGGCCGATGGCGATGCCGCAAATACCTGCATCGGCGCAACCATTTACGGTCGTGGAGTACTTCCCGGACCCAACGGTGACCGGTTTTCATGATCCACGTCAGCACGCTGTCGCAATGGCTTTCGTCGTTCCGATTTCAGGTGACTGCGTACCCTCGCAGGATGCACTTGATCTAATTTGGGTTACTCCGGCCGAAGCCTCAACACATCACTTTCAATCGGAGATGAGCGGCGGGCAAGGTCGACTGGTGAAAATGGCACTCGCCTACTGCGGCGTGCTTTTTCAGTAATTCGACCTACTGTGCGTCGCTGGGTCGTATGTGTCGAGCCCGAGCAGGGTTTTATTACCTGCATGGCGGCCTGCAGACCGATCGCCTCGCGGAGGAGTTGCGCTTGATCCGCCGCGTCGCAAATTCGATCCCGATTTCGATTCTGCGCCATGACGCTCACCCTAATTGCACGTTAGACCGATTAACCAAATTGGGGCGGGGACCTGGGTCGACACGCCCAAGGTCCAAGGGCCCGGGGTTGCGATTGGCCCCCCATCTGAAAGGCTGCACCCATGACCGCATTGATCGACAACGTGTCCGAGCAACGACTCTTGATGGATTTGGAACCGGTTGTTGAGGTCGAACTCAACCGGCACCTGGCCCATGCCAAGGAATGGTTCCCGCACGAATACATCCCGTGGAGCGAGGGCGAGGATTTCGCCGGGCCGCTTGCGGGCAAGGAGTGGACCCCGGAGCAGCAATGCTTCAGTGAGGTTGCCCGCACGAGTTTGATAGTGAACCTACTGACCGAGGACAACCTGCCCAGCTACCACCATGAAATCGCCACCTTCTTGGGTCTTGATGGTCCGTGGGGGCATTGGGTTGGCCGGTGGACCGCCGAAGAAGGTCGCCACGGGATGGCTATTCGCGATTATCTACTTGTTACCAGAGCAGTTGACCCGGTCGCCCTTGAACGTGCGCGTATGGTCCATATGACCGAAGGCTTCAGGGCCATCCACTCCGGTGTACTAGCCGGACTCTCCTATGTTTCTTTCCAAGAACTTGCCACGCGGGTATCGCATCGCAATACCGGTATCGCGACCGGAGATCCGGTGGCCGAGCAACTCTTGGCTCGAATCGCGCTAGACGAGAACCTCCACATGATTTTCTATCGAAATCTGATGTCTGCGGCATTTGACATCACCCCCGATGCAACCATGCGAGCGGTTACCGAAAGTGTCCGCGACTTCGCGATGCCAGGTAATGGCATAGAAGGGTTTACCCGCAAGGCTGTTGAGATTGCCGTCGCTGGAATCTATGACCTGCGCCAACACAAGGATGAAGTGCTGATGCCGATACTGCGCAAGTGGCGGGTCTTTGAGCGGACAGACCTTGGACCAGAAGGTGAACAAGCGCGAACAGAACTAGCAGCCCTGCTGGCGGATATTGAAGCGTCAGCGACACGCTTTGAGGATAGGCGCGAGGCCTTACGCGCCCGGCTCGCTGACGCCTTCGTGGTGGCCAAGAAAACCTGATTCGGTTAGCGGGCCAACCACACCGGGTGTGTGCTTTGAGGGTTATGAAGAGTAGCTAATCACCTGCGTTGAGTGGTGAGTTGTTGCATAACAAAAGCGGCCACTAACCGATTAGCAGCGGGAAAAGCTGATGGTCAAATGGTGCGCCATCGGGTAATTGTTGGGCCAATCCCGCAAACTCTGGTGATGTTCGCCACGGACGGGCGGCGTGCCTTGCATCATCACCGATGAAGCGAACTGAGAATGCTCTGCGGCGCGTAGCTGATCCGGCAGCGGCATGCAATGTCAGCATGTGAAAGAAGACCGCATCACCTGGATCCAGTTCCCAGCCGATGATTCGGTACGAGCTTCGATCACTTTCGATATCGGGTAAGTCGCTCAAAGAGCCATCAGGGAACCACTTCGCCTGATTGTCCTGAAACGTTCGTGGCATCAGCCACGGTCCAAGGTGGCTGCCGGCCAAAAAGTCCGGTGAAGATTCTCGCGGTACCGGGTCAACGGGCATCCACATGGACACATTCTGGTTCCCGGCGATGTTGTAGTAAGGCTGATCTTGGTGCCACGGGGTGCGCTGCCTAGTACCAGCTTCTTTGACGAGCATGTGGTCGTGGTGCAACCGGACTTGTTGACTTTGCATAAGTTGTTGAGCGACTGAGGCGGCGGGCGAGTTTCGAATGAAGTGCTCATATTGGGATATCCGCTGCCAGTTGCAGAAGTCTTCGATGAATTGACCTGGATCATCAGCGCCTGAGGCAACTAGGGCTAGGGGGCTAGGGCTCGCAAGATTGACCTCAATCCCGGCGGCTACCTGCGCAACTTGCTTCTGGGTGAACAGCCCTCTAACCACCATGGCGCCGTCCGTTGCGTAGTTATGAATCTGGTCGATGCTAAGGATCATGCCAGTACCTTAAAGCAATGGGTATTATAACGGAGTGGATGCGAAAGACTCCTGCGTCGCGGTCATTTTTACCTCGACTCGAGCAAGTGACCATGACGAAGATTATGCTCTTTTGGCGACCCAGATGGATGAACTAGTTCGTCTGCAACCTGGCTATCTAAACCACGTAAGTGTCCGCGATCCGGTAACTCGTGAAGGCATAACTGTCGCGTACTTCACGGATGAGGAGTCGGTAGCGCTGTGGGGCAATGTCGCGGAGCACGCTGAGGCTCAGCAATTGGGTAGATCCACTTTTTACTCCGAATACGCGGTGCAAGTGTCTCATGTCTTACGGTCTTATAGATTCCCGCGGGTGGAGTAGATCCGGGAGTTTGCGGGCCGAGTTGTTACCTGCCACTATCACGGTATGGGTGAAACTCAAGAGGTCTTGGTCGAGGTCCCGTGGTCGGCTAGATCGCCGCAGAAATGGTTCTTTTCAGCCCTCGCGGTGGTACTCACGGTCGCGATAATGGGGGCGGCGCTAACTGCAATTGGCAAGGGCGAAGGTACCGTGGTGCCGTATCTAATGCTAGTTGTCGGGCCGGTCTTGGGGGTTTTCTACTTTTGGTACTTCGCAATTAAGAGGTGGTGAATCCGCCTAACGCGTCGGGCCGTGACAGGCTTACCCGCGGCGACCGTGCAGACACTTGGTGCACAAGGAACCCAAGAGGCCGTGTCCTCATTCGAGGAGGCCGAGGTGGTCGCTGCCACCAGGCCGGCCCCCGATGCCGCAGCACTGATCTCGGCGGCCCAGCAGGCTTTTACCGAGGGGAAGGCCGCTACGCCCGCCGAGCGACGAGTCCTGGTCGAGGAAGATGCTGAACGAAATCGCGCTGTTCCCGGACCACCTGGAGGTCGAGGTCGCCGGAGCGCCGCGGCTCAACGTGCTCTTGGAGGAGGTCGGGCTCGGCAAGCGGCCTGGACGGCAGAAAAAGGTGCAGACTGTGGGTGTCCGAGGGGGGACTTGAACCCCCATTCCCCGCAAAGGGAACTAGCACCTCAAGCTAGCGCGTCTGCCTATTCCGCCACCCGGACGTGGCGCAGGAAATCCTGCGACGTGAAGCATACCTGTTGGCTAGATGCTGCTGGAAGGGGCAGGATGGGGCTATGACACCCGCTTGGCAACCTCTGCCCGCAGCCGAAGCCGAGGTAGTGGAGCTACTGGCCGATCTGATCAAGATCGATACCAGTAATTGGGGCGATAGCGCTGAGACCGTAGGGGAGATAGCCG
>SHUQ01000071.1 GCA_009694585.1 Candidatus Nanopelagicales bacterium
GCCAAATTCACCTTCTCAAGGTGTGCTTCTGCGGCCTCAAGCAGCATTGTTGGCGAGGTGCCATCATCTAGGCCGTGCCACAGCGTGGCCGCGTAGAGGCGCTCACCCAGCCTCGGGCTGCGCTGCGCCTTCGGCAGTTGCTCGGTAAGCCAGACGCTGAACTCGATAACTGCTGCATGGGCGGTACTTACCAGATCGGCGTCATCAACTAAATCCGCTACCTCAGTCTCGATCAGGCGCGAGGTGCCAGCAAGTTGAGTTATCGCAGTCTCGGTATGAATCTGGGTCAATTCACCAAGCTCACGGCGCGCAGCAGTCAAGAACCCGGGGATCGCCGCGAGACGTGCCCTGACACTTCGCGCCCGCTCAGGCTCCGAGGCGAATTCGCGTGATACCAAAAGGTGCAAGGCGGTGCCTGGATTCCAGACCATCGGGTTCCAGGTGGCGGCGCGCAATTCACTTACCTCGAACTGGGACTTGGTCAATCTCGAGCGCAGGATTTCAAGGTCGATCTGGTCAGATGTAGAAAGTTCGAGATCATCGACTGCATCCAACTCGGTTAAGTGATCGGTGATTTTCTGCGCTTGCTGACCGCGCGCCTTCTCCGTCAGATCGGGCAGTAAATCATCAAAGCGGTGGTCCCCCAAATAGGTTGCGAACACCGGGTCGAAAGACAACAGGTCATCGATCGCGTTGGTCGCAATAGTTTTGAATTGCTGGGTTGCCGCATTGACTTCACTCACCTGACTTACCTCCCACTGATTTTTCAAGTTCTTGAATAGCACTTACGCGATGACGAACAGCAGCGCGCAACGCACCCTCAGCATCCCAACCACGTGCTCGAGCCAGTGACACTAAAGCCAGCAGGTGCTCACCAAGTTGCTGCTCATCGCTCATATTCTCGACCAGTGCAATATCTTGGTCAGTCTCTAGGGCGGGCAACTGCTCTGACAGCGGCGCACTGCGCGATATCACCTTGCCGGCAAGGATCAAAGCCGGTAATTGCGCCGGGATGCCGTCGGTTACCGAGTTTCGACCTTTCTCCTTTGCTTTAAGCGCATGCCAATTGACTTCGACCGCATCAGCCGTGGTCGCATCGGCGCCTGCGAAAACATGCGGATGCCGGGAGACGAGTTTGTTAATTATGCCGTCACACACCGTATCGATATCCCACGGCTCATCAAGGTTTTCTTGGCCGATTCGCGCATGAAACACCACCTGAAGCAGCAGGTCGCCCAACTCCTCGCGCACCCCGGAATCGTCGCCGGTCTCGATGGCCTCGACCAACTCGTAGGTTTCTTCAACCAGATACTCGACCAAGGAGGCATGGGTTTGTCTGGCATCCCAGGGGCAACCGCCAGGTGAGCGAAGTTGATCCATGACGGCCACTAGGTCAAGGAAGCGCTCACCACGGGCACCTGTCATTGTCTGGTATTTAAGTTACTCAGCAGGGCGCACGGAAAGATCACTTGGTACCGGCCCGATGGCCAACTTTGTTGCATCCCAAGTACCAAACCGCGGGCTAACTTCGGTACCTACTTGGAGGCTCGTTTCAATGATTGCTGCAACGACCGCATCACTTTGACCTTGGCTGTCGGCCGTTGGCGCGAGTTCTTGCCCAAGTAACTGAGCCAACACGTTGGTGCGAACGAAGGACTCGACCTGCGAGGGAGCCACATTGCGCTGCAGCAAAATATCCTGAACCTGAGCTTCGCCCCCGGCCTGCTGCACATAGCCCTGCAAAGTGCTGTCTACCGCACCTTGAGTAACAGCTACACCCTTGTTCGCCGCAAGCAGGTTCACCAGTTCACTCGTTACTAGTCGACCAAGAACCGCGCTGGTGAGCGCCGCATCTGCGGCATTTGGCGATTTCTTCTGTGCAACCAGCACCTCCTGCACGGCGCTCGTCAAGGTTTGCTCAGAAATTCGAGTATCACCCACAACGGCGGCGGCACCTGATGTGGCGGCACCGCATCCGGTCAAGGTCAGCGAGGCAACTGCGGTTCCCGAAATAACGGCACTGACAAAAACTCGGCGGATCCGAACGATTCTCACTTGTTCTCCGAAACATATGGCGGGCTTGCATTGGCTGTGCTGGACGAAGGCTTTGGCAACACCGTGTTGATCAGTTCCGCCGCCCAGTCAAGAAGGGCGGTGTCGCGAACCGGTTGCCCGCCCATCGGGGCGGTCATCGGCCGCGGCACGACGATCGTACGGACCGCCCCCCGAACCAGTGTTCCGGGGTACAGGCGTTCTAACCTCAGTTGGGCCGACTCCGGTAACTCCACCGGATGAAAGCGCACTTTGGGTCCTTGGACTACCACTTCGGTCAAGCCGGCGGCCCGGGCGAGGGCCCGGAACCTGGCCACCGCGAGCAACGCGGCAACCGGATCCGGGAGCGGGCCGAACCGGTCGGTTAACTCCAGCGCGACGTCGTCCACCGCAGCATCGGTGGTTGCATCAGCTAGGTTCTTATAGGCGGCCAGCCGCAGGCGCTCCTGCGGGACAAATTCATGGGGAATGTGCGCATTGATCGGTAGTTCAACGCGGACTTCGGTGAAATCCTGCTCGGTTTGGCCCCGGTGCTCAGCCAAAGCCTCCCCGACCAGCCGCACATAAAGGTCAAAGCCCACATCGGCAATGTGGCCACTTTGCTCACCACCTAGCAGATTGCCCGCACCTCGGATCTCCAGATCCTTCATCGCGATGCGCATCCCCGAACCCAGGTCGGTGTTCTGAGCAATCGTGACCAGGCGCTCATGTGCAGTTTCTGTCATTGGCTTATCCGCGTTATATAGGAAGTACGCGTAGGCGCGCTCGCGACCGCGGCCCACCCGCCCCCGTAATTGGTGCAATTGCGACAGCCCGAAGGTGTCGGCTCTATCAACTATCAGCGTGTTCGCGTTGGAAATATCGATGCCGGATTCAACGATGGTGGTGCAGACAAGCACATCAATCTGCCTATCCCAGAAATCCACGATGACTTGTTCAAGCGTGGACTCGTTCATCTGCCCATGGGCCGTCGCAAACTGTGCCTCCGGCACTAAATTCCGCAGGCGGGCGGCGACTTTCTCGATGGACTCAACCCGGTTATGCACGAAGAAGATCTGACCCTCACGAAGTAACTCGCGGCGGATCGCCGCCGATATTTGCTTATCGTCATACGGACCAACGAAGGTCAACACCGGTAGCCGCTCCTCGGGCGGTGTTTGGATAACTGACATTTCGCGGATACCAGTTACCGCCATCTCAAGGGTGCGCGGAATCGGGGTCGCCGACATCGCCAAGACATCAACGTTGGTTCTAAGTGCCTTTAGATGCTCCTTGTGCTCCACGCCGAATCGCTGCTCTTCGTCAAGAATTACCAAACCCAGATCCTTAAAGCGCACATTCGCGGTCAGCATGCGGTGGGTGCCAATCACCACGTCGACAGTGCCATCGCCCAAACCCGCCACCACTTCGCGGGCTTCCTTGTCGGTGTTGAACCGCGAGAGTCCGGCCACTTTCAGCGGGAACGGTGCATATCGCTCCGCGAATGTCGAAAGGTGCTGTTGCACTAACAAAGTGGTTGGCACCAGCACCGCAACTTGTTTACCATCTTGTACTGCCTTAAAAGCCGCTCGAACTGCGATCTCAGTCTTGCCGTACCCAACATCGCCGCAGATCAGCCGATCCATCGGTACTTCGCGCTGCATATCAACTTTCACTTCATCAATACATGAAAGTTGATCTGGGGTTTCCACATAGGCGAACGCATCCTCAAGTTCACGCTGCCATGGAGTATCGGCCTCGAAAGCATGACCTTTCGTCGCTTGGCGAGCCGCGTAGAGCTTGATCAACTCACCGGCAATCTGCTTAACCGCCTTGCGGGCACGACCCTTCGACTTCTCCCAGTCCGCGCCACCTAGGCGGTGCACACTCGGTGACTCACCGCCTATATAGCGAGTAACTAAATCAAGTTGATCGGTCGGCACATAGAGTCGATCAGCCGGTTGCCCGCGTTTGCTCGGCGCATACTCGACAACCAGATACTCACGTGCCGCCCCGCCCACCTCGCGCTTGGCCATTTCGACATAGCGGCCAACACCGTGCTGCTCATGAACGACAAAGTCACCTTTGGCGAGAGTTAGTGGGTCAATTGTGCGGCGCCTGCTTGACGGCATCCGACGCATGTCTTTGGTTGATGAGCGCTGACCGACAATGTCGGTCTCGGTCAGCACCGCTAGTGCACACCCAGCGAGGACGAATCCGTGCGCCATGCTCGCCGTGGTAACGCTGACAACCCCAGGTTGCGGTTCATCGTCTAGTGAGTCCACCAATCGCGCCGGGATGTCTTCGCCGGACAATGTCTCAACGAAGCGCTCAGCAGACCCGTGCCCCTCGCTAGCTAATACCACCCGCCAACTCGCCTGCGTCCACTTGGCGATGTCGGCAAACGCCAACCCCGCATCACCGCGATACTCGTGGGCCGCGGCGGCACCAAAATCAATGACTTCGTCGTGGTGCGCATCCAAGAGTTCAAGATCAGTTGCTAGCGGAGTCACCAAGAGCCGGGGCATGGAGCGAGCATCGGTGGTTACCAAGATCTCAGCTAGCGAGGCATATGAAGCCCCCGATAGATCAATGGGGGTTTCATTACCAACCGCCGCGTTATGCCAGGAGGCCGCCAAGAACTCCGCAGCGGTGCGTTCAAGATCATGGGCCCGCGTTCTAATCCGCTCGGGCTCGATCAGCACGAGAGTCGATGACCGGTCAACTAACTCAGGCAGCGTCACCATCTTGTCGACCAATACCGGTATCAAGGTCTCCATGCCTTCAACATGCAGGCCCTCGGCGATCCGGCCGGCCATGTCGGCAATTTCAGGTGCTGCAGTTGCTATCACCTGTGCCCGCTCGCGTACCGCGGCGGTCAGCAGCAACTCACGAACAGGTGGTGCGAACAGACCATGTTGGGCAAGCTCAAGTGACCTTTGGTCAGCCACCGAGAACGTCCGAATCTCTTCAACCACATCCCCCCAGAATTCAACCCGCAACGGATGCTCATCCGGTGGGGGGAATACGTCGAGTATGCCACCGCGCACAGCGAACTGGCCGCGCCGTTCGACCAAATCATTTCGCTCATACCCGAGTTCACTCAAGCGCTCAACCAGCGTGGTGAGGTCAACGCTCATCCCATGATTTAGTCGCACCGGCTCGACATCGCCAAGGCCCGCCGCCATCGGTTGCAAGACCGCACGAACCGATGCAATTAAGATATCTATCGGCTGAATTAGCGGATCGGCAGCATTTGCGTGCGCGAGTCGGCGGAGGATGGCAATTCGGCGGCCTACGGTGTCAAGGGACGGTGAAAGCCGCTCATGCGGCAGGGTTTCCCAGGACGGGAATACCGCGATAGTTCTTGTTGGCACCAGTGCGCGCAGGGCGATAGCTAGATCATCGGCCTCACGACCGGTTGCGGTGACAACTAAGAGTCGTCGGGCGGCGCCAACCGGCGCCGCAAGTTGGGCCAAGAGCACCGGAGCTAACGCAGTCGGCGCGACCGCCGTCGCCAGCGAGGATTCGGCCAGCCGGATGAATTCGGGCTGCTTAGCAACAGCCTTGAGTAGACCGGTAAGGCTCACTGTTGAGCCGCCTCCGCGAGGCACTCGCGCAACAGTGGTGCTACTAGTGGGTGTGCCACGGTGAGGTCGGTTACATACGGGGGCAAGTGATTGAAAGTCACCGGTGAACCGTCGACATGGCTGGCCAGGTAGCCATAGTGCGCAGCCACTCCATATGGCGCTGCTACATCCCACTCATAGAAGCCCGTGTCGTGCACATAGGCCTCAGCGCGCCCGCACAACATTTCATTGACTTTCGCGCCAACCGAACCGACATCAACGATCTCTACCCCGTGCTCACTTATCCCAGCGGTGGCGAGCTTCTTGGCAAGTAGCTCCACTGCTACCGGAAGGGTCGCGGGCGGGCGAGTGCGCGATGCCACGATTCGAATTGGCCGATTCGATGGCAGCGCGGCAGGAGCCCCTACCTCATCTAGCATCGAACGGGACATTCCCTGCGCCGGCAGGTCTACGGTGCAGGCCGCGAGGGTGCTGGTTGCCGATACCCACAGTGCGACGTGAACCGCGAAGTCCGCCCGGCCTTGGCCATACTCCCAAGTGCCGTCAAGTGGATCCACGATCCAGACTCGATCGGCCGAAAGCCGTCGGTCGTCGTCAGCGCCCTCTTCGCTCAGCAAAGCATCCAGCGGCCGGTACTCCGTCAAGAACTCCGCGATCAATTCATGCGCGGTGCGATCACCTGACTTTCGCAATTCATTGGCACGATTTTTGTCCTCGGGGTCTAGCTCACCGAAGGCCGAGCGCAGGTTAAGCAGCGCTTGACCTGCTTGTGCCGCGATGGCGCGCGAAAGTTCGGCATCACTGAGCATGTGCATCTACCCCGCCTCACCATCACCGTTGAAAATATTCTGAGTGCGTTCAAGCCCCTCGAATACCAAAGATTCGACTGCGTCCGCACCTCTAACAATCACGATCGCGGCTTCGGCTCGCTGTGCCGACGCAAATGGCTTTAGGACGAAATCCGCAGGATCTTGCGAGCCTAAAGGGCGACCGATCCCAAGACGCACCCGAAGGTACTCGCCGGTTCCCATGGCCTTACGAATGCTCTTCAAGCCATTGTGGCCGTTATCACCGCCACCAAACTTCGCCCGAACGCTGCCGAAGGGGATATCTAGCTCGTCATGCAGCACGATCAGGTTTTCGTCGGCTACGTCGTAGAACTGCATCAACGCTTTCACCGGCCCACCTGACTCGTTCATGAAAGAAAGTGGCTGCACGAGCACCGCGTTAACCGAACTACCAGGGGACCCAAGGCGCCCTTCGAGCACGAGGGCGTTGGCCCGTTTGTGCTTTGCCAACCGCCCACCCATGCGCACTGCGAGCTCGGCCACCGCCAGATATCCGACATTGTGCCGGGTAGCTGCGTAGTCCGGACCAGGGTTGCCCAGGCCCACGATGAGCCAGGTCATGGGATTTCCGTCTCAGAAAGTGAACTACTCGGCAGCCGGTTCGACAGGTGCGCTCGGCGGAGCTGCCGCAGCGGCTGCTGCTGCTGCTCCGGCGGCTGCAGCTGCGTCTTCAACTTCAGCTTGCGCTGTGTTGGCTTCGGCATATGCCTCGGCTTGAGCGCGGACATCAGCAACAGCGTGCAAAGCAGCTGCCATTGGGTCTTCACCGCGCGCGATGGCATCTTGCATCGCTGCAGCGACAGTGCCCGGGTCAATGCCGGCTTCGATTGCCGCTGCTTCAGCAACCTTCATGGCGTCGGCCATATCGCCACGGGTTGCGGCTTCGAGCTTGGAGATGATCACGAGGTCAAGGTGCTCAAGTACCCGCTTGACCGGATCGCGCTGCACATCGCGGGGCTTGGTGATCACGGTCGAGCCTTCGAAGGTGACCGCGAGTACCACCCGCGGCTTGCGCAGCGCCAAGTTGAGCTCATGCTCAGGGAGAGTGACGTGGACCAGCTCGGTGCCACTGCCGTAGATAACGGCGGGAATACGGCCCTCGCGGCGCAGTTTGCGGGCTGCGCCCTTGCCGAAGTCGGAGCGGGCTTGCGCGGTGATGGCTACTTGGGACAACGTACTTCTCCTTAGCGAAAGTCACCTCGGTGAAGCGCGTT
>SHUQ01000072.1 GCA_009694585.1 Candidatus Nanopelagicales bacterium
CTAAATGACTCCGGGCCATGCACCTCCCCCGGGCTTTCGGTTGTCACGCCGGCTAGCACCGCTAATTGCACCCTGTCGTTCGTCAGTGCCGGTGGCAATGGATATGCACCGGTGACGCAGACTTACAACGTGACCGTTGGCCTGGGCCAGCAGACAGCAACCTTGGCGGCTCCTCAATCAGGCAAGGTAAATGTCGGTAAGACCCTTACCCTTGAATCCCCAATGCAAACCGACACCAATGCCGGCCAGAACATCACCTGGAAAATTGAGACTGGTAAGAACACGGTCTGCTCTCTGGTCTTCCCGAGAAGCGGTGCGGTGAAACTGAAGATCAAAAAGAAGGGCGGCTGCACCGTCGTTGGCAGTGCACCAGGTGTGCCGAACGTATGGGCCGCCTATTCAGTGACTCGCTCCTATAAGGGCGTGTAGCTCGTCACTTCAAAGTTTGGGCCTCTCACGAAAGTGGGGGGCCCTAACTTTTGCGGGAGCTAGTTAAGGGTCAATTTCAGCTGCCGCGCGAATTGCAAACTGCTGACGCATCCTTGTCGAAACCGGGCCCGCGGCCGCCCAAACACGATCATCTACTCGTACCACCGGGTGCACATCTCTCGTTGACGAAGAGATGAAAACCTCGTCAGCCCCCTGCAACACGGAAGGATCAAGTACTTGCTCGGTAACATCGAACCATTCGAGAATCAAGTCACGCGTGACCCCGGCAAGGCACCCACTTGATAGCGGTGGGGTCAACACTTGACCTCCGATTATCGCGAACACATTGGTACCAGTACCTTCACAAAGTTCGCCTCGAGTATTGGCGAAAATAGCTTCGGAGGCGCCCTGCTCATGGGCCCGCATTAAGGCAACCACGTTATCTGCGTACGAGGTGGTCTTGATCGCGGCTACCGCCGAGTTCTCATTGCGCGTCCAAGGCACGGTTACCAAAGTGGTGGTTTCAGGCCAAGGAGTCTGTGGCGATAAGGCAACCACCAGGGTTGGCACCGCGGCACCGCGATCACTCCCTAAGGGGGCGACGCCACCGGTATAGGTGATGCGCAGGCGGCCCGGCCCACCAAGTAGTGGCCGGTTTGCAAAGAGGACTTCGCCAACTGCACCGCGAATCACATCTAGGTCTGGATCTGCTAAACCCATAGCCCGCGCTGACGCGGTGAGCCGTCGCAGGTGACGAGTCAAGGCGAATGCCGAACCATCAATTACCTTCATGGTTTCGAAAACACCATCGGCAACCGTGAAACCATGATCCAGCACCGAGATAAGTGCTTCATCCTCAGAAACGAGTGAGCCTAAATTCCGATCCCCAACCCAAATTATCATGGCCGCTTCATCCTCATGTAGGTCCACTTTGCCACGTTCCGGCAGCAACTGCAGTTAGGTGCGCCGCTTTGAGTTCGGTTTCGCGCCATTCGGCCCGGGCATCTGATGACCAAGTAATGCCCGCACCGGTGCCAAAGTGCAATTGCCCATCAGACTTCCAGAAAGTTCGAATGGCAACGGCTAAGCACGCGGTGCCTTCATCAGCGTCAACCCAGCCGATGGCGCCGCAGTAATACTCACGAGGCACCGGCTCTAACTCCGCAATTATTCGAGTGGCTGAGGATTTCGGGGCGCCAGTAACAGAACCGGGCGGGAAGATGGCGTCGATTATTTGCGGCCAACCAACCCCCTCGACCAATGAACCAGACACATATGAAGCTAAATGCACCAGTCCTGGATGTGCCTCGACGCGAAGTAGGTCTGGCACCGCGACCGTACCCGTTACACAAACTCGCGATAGGTCATTTCTCACCAAATCGACGATCATCACGTTCTCGGCCTCATCCTTAGCGGAGAGATCACCAACCACTTTGCCGGTGCCTTTAATAGGCCCTGACCGAATAACACCCGAGGCGCGTTCTAGGAAGAGTTCCGGACTCGCGGTCACTACCTCTACCCCGAGTTCTGGGGCGCAGATCAACCCGGCGTACGGCGCTGGGTTCCTAGCCTGCAGCAGTGCTGATAAACCTGCGATATCGCAATGCTCGCGGCCGGGTAGTTCGGTGCTCAGGACCCGGCAGATATTCACTTGATAGACCGAGCCGGCAGCAATGGCGGATCGGACTTCCTCGACCGCATTTAGGTAGGCCGGCTCGTCAAGGGAGGACTGCCAGGCATTTGGGCCCGGACCCCGCCAACTTACCGGCCCCAGTTCAGGGGGCTGCTCCTGCCATTTTTGGAACCTAATCGCTATCAAGGGACCGCTATATGGAAGTAAAACCGCCCAGCGGCCGCCCCGGTCCAAGGCTTTGAGGTCACTTGTTACCTCCAAAACCTCAGTAGCCCACCTTCCACCTAGATAAGCAAATGCCGCCGTCATAGGCCCCATCATGCTCTGCCCATCTCCTAGTCGATATCGTTCCCTTTCGACCTGAAACTGCGAATACTTTTTCAGGCCGTACGCGGACGTAGCGCAGCTGGTAGCGCATCACCTTGCCAAGGTGAGGGTCGCGGGTTCGAATCCCGTCGTCCGCTCGCACTGCCGGCCACCCAACTGGGTCGGCTTTGCACTTTGGTGGAGTGACCGAGAGGCGAGGTAGCGGCCTGCAAAGCCGCGTACACGGGTTCAAATCCCGTCTCCACCTCCGCAGGGGCGGCAACCCACAAAGGTTTGGTGGGTTAAGCACTGGTAGCCTTCACCTTCGCACCAAGGACCGTTAGCTCAGTTGGCTAGAGCGTTCCCCTGACACGGGAGAGGCCACAAGTTCAAGTCTTGTACGGTCCACGATAGGAACTCAGCCGTTGAGATGGTTGAGATGTGACGGAACCTCAGGCCCACAGTAATTGCCAGAGGTAATCTGCCGCATAGGCCTTGATTCGGTTCCAGTCAGTACTGGACACCCTTCAATGCTAGTGCGCGACCGCTGAAGCAGTTCGTTGCAAAATCCTGCATTCCGTACCACTTAAGGGACATGATGGGGGCATGGATCGGCTCGCTGACAGGACACTAAGTGCCGCGCTCATCACTTCGCAGGCGCGTGACCCGCTCCCCAAGCGCGCGTCGGTGATCGTGGTGGGTGGCGGAATTGTTGGTTCAAGTGTTGCTTTCCACCTCGGAAAACTCGGTATCGCTGACGTGCTCCTTATTGAACGCAATGTCCTGACCAGTGGGACAACCTGGCACGCGGCAGGTCTCATCGCAAATGCCCGGGGTTCTGTATCCCTGACGCGCCTAGCGCAGTACGGACCAGATCTGTACTCCCGTTTGCAGAGTAAGACCGATCTGGGCCTAACACAGGCGGGCTCCGTCACCATCGCGCGCACGGCGGAGCGGGTTGATGAAATAATCGATGCACATGACACGGCCCAACTTTGCGGTGTCGCCTCGGCACTCATAACCAAGGAAGAGATCGCCGGTCTTTGGCCTCTTGCCGACATGTCAGGAGTCCTTGCTGGATTACATTTTCCCGATGATGGGTACGTCAACCCGGGTTATGCGGCCATCGCTCTGGCAAGGGAAGCATCATTACTCGGTGTAGCCATTCGTGAACATGTTCAAGTTCACGAACTCCTAACATCCGATGGAGTGATCCGAGGAGTTCGAACGGACAATGGCGATGTACACGCCGACTATGTAGTGCTCGCTTGCGGGTTGTGGAGTAGAGATCTTGCCTTCTCGGCTGGTGTGCACCTACCACTTTTCGCAGCCGAGCACGTCCATGTGAGATCTAACAGTATTGTTAATCTGCAGCAGCCACTACCGGTCTTACGTGATGTTGATAACAGTTACTACGTCCGCACCGAAGGTGATCAGCTTCTGGTTGGCGCCTTCGAGCCAAAGGGAATTCCTCGATCCACGCCGGAGATTGTCACCTCTGGCTTTGCGGAATTTGACCCTAATTGGGAACACTTTCAACCTGTCCGTTCGCAAGCAGAGCGCACAATTCCAGTTCTTGCAGAAGTCGGATACGACCGTTTCTTGAACGCACCCGAGAGTTTCACACCGGATACGAACCTGCTAATTGGGGAAACTGCGGAGGTCGAGAATCTATTCGTTGCCGCTGGCATGAATTCGCAGGGAATCATCTACGCCCCGGGGGTAGGACGGGAGTTGGCCTCGTGGATTATGAATGGTCATCCAGACTTCGACTCCACACTTGTCGATGTCCAGCGCTTTTCCCGCCATCAGAGCAATCGGCGCTATCTACATGAGCGAACCCGGGAGAGCCTTGGTCGGCTCTACGCAATGCATTGGCCTAACTACCAGTCCCAAACGGCCCGCGGGGTTAGACGTGGCCCATTGCACGCTGTCCTCGCCGAGCTCGACGCCCGGTTCGGCGAGATCAATGGCATGGAGCGTGCCATCTGGTTCGGCGGGCCAACCGTTGAAGATTCGTACTCTTTCGCCAAGCCAGGGTGGTTTGATCAGGTTGCCCTTGAGCATCACGCCGTTCGGACAGGTGTCGGTGTGCTCGACCTCAGTGCTTTCGCAAAATTTGAAGTCTCCGGTCCCCAGGCGCTCGCTGTGTGTGAAAGTGCGGTGACAGCTGATGTAGACGTCACTGTTGGTCGAGTTGTCTACACGCTCTTTTTAAACTCCGGCGGCGGGATCGAATTGGACGGAACGATTACCCGACTGGCTCACGATCGCTTCATGGTTGTTACACCCTCAGCGAGTCACACTAAGACGTTTTCGCTCCTGAATCGTCGAGCACGAGGCTTCGCCGCTTCCGTACACGACATCACCACGGCAACCGCGACTATCGCTGTCATGGGGCCCAAGAGCGCAGAGCTCCTCTCCCGAGTCTCTCCAGACTTGTGGTCCAACGACGCGCATCCGCCCTATACGGGCCGTGTCGTCGAGGTAGGGGATGGACTCGGCTTGGCTCTTCGGTTGAGTTACTCCGGTGAGTTGGGCTACGAGCTGTATGTCCCTTCGGATCTAGCCGTCAACGTCTACCAAGCATTGCTGTCCAAGGGCGATGATCTTGGTCTTCGACCGGTTGGATTCTTCGCGCTCGATTCATTACGAGTTGAGAAGGGGTACCGCCATCTCGGGCACGACATCGGGCCACATGACGACCCCTACTCCGCTGGACTTGGATTTACGATCCGTAAAAATCGAGATGCCACTTTCCATGGCAGCGACGCACTCACTCGGCTAGATCCCAGTAACCCCAGACACCGGACCGTTCACGTGTTACTCGACGATCCAGATGTCTACCTCGTTCATGAAGAAGCAATCCTTGCGGATGGTAAACCAGTAGGTCGGCTCACTAGTGGGGCATACGGGCACACGCTGCAGCGGTCCGTTGGCATTGGAGTGATCGACCCGGCAATCGACCTCAATTCAAGCTTTGCCATTCAGTGCAAAGGAATTCCACAACCTGCCACCGTTTCACTAACTCCGTTCTACGATCCAACCAACCGTCGAATGCGCGTAGTTACAGGAGGCATCCTTGACGAGAACCTATGACGCGATAGTCGTGGGAGCGGGGCTCGCCGGGTTGAGCGCAGCCCGCGACTTGATGACTGCCGGACTCGACGTGGTCGTCTTAGAGGCACGAGCACGTGCGGGGGGTCGCGTCGAACAAACGACCACCCATGACGGTCGGCTCGTTCAACTCGGCGGAGGGTGATCGGTGACTTCCATACCTACTATCGAGAATTAGTTGCCGAACTTGGACTCACCATCGGCCCGAGCTTTCCGGATCTCCCGGGACAGTCGACGTGGCTGATGCGAGACGGTCGCTGGCTAGGCGAGGATATGCCATGGATGTCTGCTGATGACCATGCTATTTACGAGCGGCTCGACCGCAAGTTTGCCACACTGGCAAGAACCGTAGATCCCGAAGACCCTTGGTCTCACCCAAATGCATTGGCTCTGGACCAAATGTCTTTCGGGGAATGACTCCGACGGGAAGGAGCAAGCCCGCAAGTGATTCGGGCTTTCGAAGTGCGAATTTTTGCTCTTGGCCACGCTGCCGTAAATCGACGCTCGCTCCTGGCTGAACTACGGCAAGGATCTACCGCAGGAGGTCATGGTTTCTACGACTACGACGTGTGGGAGAACTTAAAGGTACTCGAAGGGTCCGCGACGGTGGCGTTGCGAATGGCCGAGCAATTGGATTACCGGATTCGTGACTCAACACCAATCGAAGAGATAGCCATCAATGCTCATGTCTCGTCCGTTCGTTCAGTAAACGGTGAAGTTCTTCTTGGCAGCCACGTGGTGTGTGCCATACCCTCAGGCCCGCTGCGCGATATTCGTATCTCCGGGGTTAGCAAGGAACGTCTTGCAGCTTTGCATCGCCTGCAACACTCGCCAACCGTGAAGTATGTGCCCGTGTACCCCACTTCCTTCTGGGAGGAAAATGGTCAAAACGGCACCGGCTACTTCGAATCCACCCTGTTGGGTGGTACCTGGGTACAAGCACACGGCGTCTTGTCGGCCCTTGTTCCTGTCGATCGACTCGGTGCCTTCCAGACGCTCCCAAGCCATCGACGTTCGGAAGTTTTCAGGGCACAGTTGGTTAGCGCTTACGGTCCCGAAGCCGGCGAGCCCGAGAGTGAATACATCCGCAACTGGGCCGGGGACCCGTGGACTCAGGGATACTCACAGTCATTGCGTCCAGGTGAATTGACCTCTATCGGTCCGCTACACGGAAGTCACGAGCCGCCGTTTTGGATTGTGGGGTCCGATCAGTGGGTGAGTGGGTACATGGAGGGAGCCGTCTGTACGGGCAGGCAAGCCGCAGCCGCGATCGTTAACTATTAGGTATCGTTCGGCGGTAAAGGCATGCACTTCTCCACCTCAGATGGCTTCAGCCGCCGGAAGTGCAAAGCACAGCGCATTGTGACGGTCCTCTGGGTGTCCCACTAACTCACGATGAACCTGCAGGAAATGAAGGGTTTTTCAATTACCCACAAAACCCACCTCTCGACCGCGAATATCACAATCGTGCCCAAGGTTTGCCAAGATTAGCTTGACGGAGATACCCTGAGGCCGGGGTTTACGCAAATCTTGGAGGAATCATGCTTAGGGGCAAGACGGGCCTTACCAAACTGGGGCGCACGATTCTGGTGTCGCTAGGTGCCTTCGCACTAATTGGATTGCTCGCACCTCCTGCAAATGCCGAGGTAAGCGGCATCAGCGCTTGGGTGATCAGCGGAGCCACTGGTCAACCAGACCCGTCGGCGGTGAGCGAAAACCAGATCCAGTTCGGGATCGGTTTCAGCGATAGCGCCGGTGCATCGGACGTCAGGTTTGATCGCTTGTCTTTCGGATACACGGTCACGGGCGAGGGCCGCACCATTGCTTCAGGATCGAAACCGGAGCCGAACATCACCTATGTCCAGTCAGGTACCGCCACAAATCGGTATATCGAAGCTGTGGATCTTCGCGACCTCAGCCCGGGCACCACATACACGATCAGTGTGTGGGCAGTGGACCATGGCGTGCGATTCACTAACTCGATCAACGTGACGACAAAGACCCGAATCACTCCTCCGGGAGCCCCCACGTCTGTGATCGCTGTAGCCGCAACACAGTCAGCCACGGTCAGTTGGACAAGTCCAGCATCGGACGGAGGTGCGTCCATCACGTCCTACACCGCGACAGCAAACCCCGGCGGCCAAACCTGCAGCACAGCAGCCACTTCGTGCGTAGTGTCCTCGCTA
>SHUQ01000073.1 GCA_009694585.1 Candidatus Nanopelagicales bacterium
TCAAGGCTTCGCAGCCATGTGGCATGAACCTCATCCATGCGGTCCAACACGACGCGGGTATCGCTGGACCAGATAACCAGGTGACCGGTTTCTCGCCAGATCATCGGAAAGTCACGCCGGTAGACCGGGCGGGCCTTCGCTGACATCAAGGCGCTGAGCGGGTCTGGTAAATCGCAGGTTGCCATAGGTGCAGGTTGGTACCTGTTGCCTGTGGATTGCTAGTTGCTATGCACAGGGCAGATGCGGTAGTGCTGATTAAGCGCAGACTTGCAGAATTAGTTGTGCCAGGACTTCGGCGCAAGTGTTGACCTCGTCAATAAATACATATTCGTCTGGGGAGTGCGCAATACCTGCATCCCCCGGCCCGTATTGCACAGTTTGGATGCCGGCGAGCCCGCTCAATAGGCGTAAATCAGAACCGTAAGGACCGCCGTAGACCTCCGGGGTGCGGCCGGTTACGGCCAGATGTGCTGCAGAGAGTTCGGTGATGATGCGCGCATCAATCTTGGTGCTGCCGGATTCGAATTGACCGCCCCACCACTGCACCTCTACCGGGTGATCGCGAAGCCATGGATCAAGTGCGCAGGCCGCTGCAACAATTCCTTCGAATTTTAGGCGGGCAGCGTCGGCACTTTCGCCAAGAGCTACGCCGTAACGCCCTTCGGCGATGAGGAGATCGGGCACCGTTGAGGCCCAGTCGCCGGCATGAACGGTGCCGATTGATAGTGGATAGGCGATTGGCCAGCGCTGCATTAGCGGATCAACCTCTAAATTTCGATCCCTCTCGAAGGCGCTAAGGGCCGACATGAGCGGAATGAGTTTCTCGATGGCGCTCACCCCCTCAGTTCGACGCGAGGCATGGACGGCCGCGCCGCGCACGATCAGCCGGAACGTAAGTGCGCCACCATTGGCGGGGATGAGATCGAGCCCCGTGGGCTCAGGGATAACGCACATGTCGATGTGTTGGTTGCATCTTTGAAACTCTCTGATTAGTGCAAAAGTCCCAAGCCCACCATCTTCCTCACCGCTCACCGGTGCCAAGATCACGTCACCCCGCAGTCGAACCCCGCTAGCGCGCACGGCTCTGAGTGCAGCCCACGCGGCAACCAGCCCGGCCTTCATGTCACAGGCGCCGCGGGCGATTAAGACATCCCGGCCAGCACGGGTGCTGGAGCGTGGAGTGAACGGATCACCCGTCCACGCGGCTAAGTCACCCGGCGGCACTACATCGGTGTGGGCGTTAATGAGCAAGGTAGCTCCGCCACCGGTGCCGACCCAGGTCGCAGTAACTCCAACTGCGGCCGTGCGTGCTACCTCCATCCCGGGAAATGCCGGGTCAAGTTGCAGTCGCTCAAGGTCCAGATCCCATTCGCGAACTTCAAGCCCCTCGGCCCGCCACCGGGTGGCCAGATGTCGTTGAATTTCCCACTCGGCGACCTGGCCACCCATCGAGGCGATGCCCAATAGCTCGCTCAAGTCAGCGCTGAGGGCCGAATAATTGATGATCGGGCCGGTGGCTGCTGGCGAGTACTCCATAAGTGGTGATTGTGGCCTGGCTAGGCTGGCGCGGCCCCAATGTCCGGTTTATCCGGTTATTTCCTGGAATATCCGCAAAAACATAGGCGAAATCGCGGCGGCGCCGCTCGTGCCGTGGCAAAACGGGCGGGTGGTTGCCCTATCGTGAAGGAGTCCCGATGGGATGAGGTGGTGCACACCACCGGGCCGCCCCCCAGCGGTTCAGCAATCAAATGGAGGTCCCCATGGCTGAGAGCTACACCGGCGAGGCGTACTGCGTTAAGTGCAAGGCGAAGCGTGAGTTCACCGGTCACGTTGAGGAGACCAATGGACGACGTTTTGCCAAGGGCATCTGCCCAACCTGCGGCACCAAGGTGACGCGCATCCTTGGTAAGGCGTCTTAACCGAACTTCGAATAGCCCTAAGTAGAGTGCTGAACATCATGAGGCGAGGCCCCGCTTAGGGGCCTCGCCTCATTGCTTTTAAGTGCCACTGCTTGATGCTGAGCGGTGAGCGAGGTACCTACTCCTCGTTACCGGCAAAGCACATGCAGTTCATTTGGCCATTTGGGGTGGCCGCTGAAGGGTTTAGAGTCCCGCCGATACCACTGGTACCTGGTCGAACCCAGCCCACCCCAAGGGCGAGGCGATCTGTTGGCGAGGCACTAATCGGTGCCGAAATACCAATACTTGGCATCTGCTTCCTTTTGTTGGTGGTGTGATGTTCGGCTAAGACTTGGTGGTGCTGACTGCTGCAGCAATATGAAGACGGAGCGGGCCAATAAGCAAGGACAAACCCCCGAATTACTCGTAGTTCTGAAACTTTCAGGTGACCGCCGCGGACCACGTGGGCCCAGGGGAGGTACCTTGACCTCGTGAGCGGAAACCTGCCCTTTGGCTTCGGCGCCCCAGACTCCGGTGGCGATGGGTTCGATATGTCTTCGCTCGGTGCCGCCCTGCAGCAATTGGGCCAGATGATGCAAAACCCGAGCAGTGGTCCGGTTAATTGGCCGATGGTGCGCGATATCGCCAGAAAGGCTCTGGCTACCGCGGGTGATCCATCTATCTCCGATGCGCAGCAGCGCGCAGTCGTTGAGTCCGTTCGACTTGCTGACCTATGGCTAGATGAAGCCACCACCTTCCCGGCGATTGGTGCAGGACCGCGGGCTTGGAGTCGTTCTGAGTGGCTCGAGGCCACCTTGCCGATGTGGCAGCGTTATGTGGAACCAATAGCCATCCAGATGCAACAGGTCATGACCTCGTCAATGCCAACCGGCGCGGATTTATCGCCAGATGATCTAAACGCCGCATTGCCGGAGCAATTGCGCGGGATGTTCCCCGGTGGTGTCCCTGATGAAATGGCGGCGATGCTTCGCCCAATGATGGGCATGGTGCAGCAACTTGGTGCGGCAGCCTTCAGCATGCAACTTGGGCAGTCGCTGGCTGCACTTGCTCAAGAAGTTGTTGGTGCCGGGGATATCGGTATCCCGCTGACGACGGACGCTACCTGCGCATTATTGCCAAACAATATTGATTTGATCGGCGAAGGCATCGGGGTGTCGGCTGATGATGTGCGCTTGTATTTGGCACTTCGTGAGTCAGCCCATCAACGCTTATTCGCGCATGTTGCGTGGCTACGTCCACGCTTGGTCGGAGCAATCGAAGAGTATGCCGGCGGAATTCGCGTCGACACTTCTCGACTTGGTGATGCGCTGGAGGGCATCGATTTAAGTAATCCAGACGCCCTGCAGCAGGTGATGGCGTCTGGCCTGCTGCAACCAGCTGATACCGACGAGCAACGCGCGGCGCTCGCCCGACTCGAGACTTTATTGGCCTTGGTCGAGGGCTGGGTTGATGATGTAGTTGACATTGCGATAGGTGGGCGGATGCCGAGCGCCGTTGCATTGCGCGAAACAATGCGCCGCCGTCGCGCTGCCGGCGGCCCGGCCGAGAAGATGTTCTCGACTTTGGTTGGAATAGAGTTGCGGCCACGCTCGTTGCGCGAAGCTGCGACTTTATTTGCTGCAGTGCGCAGCATGGGGTCGATGGATCAACGAGATGGGCTTTGGGGCCACCCTGATTTGCTTCCGAGCGCAGACGATCTGACCGACCCACTCGGATTCATTGAACGCAGTAATGAACCAGATGTGGAATGACGTCTATTCGACCTTGAGCTCGTGGCAGCCGCCAAGTGATGTACAAGGGGCGCGGCGCGATGAATATCTTGAGTTCTTGACTGCGCACGCAGATGGGGTGTGGCGTGAATGCCGAGTAGGTCATGTAACTGCAAGTGCTTTGGTGATGGACGAGCAGCGGCAGCGAGTGCTGCTTACTTTGCATCCCAAAGTCGGTAGGTGGCTGCAACTAGGTGGCCATATTGAGCCCGGTGATTCCTCACTTCGCGCTGCGGCACTTCGTGAGTCGATTGAAGAAAGTGGCATCGACAGCATGCGCATTAGTGCCGTGCCGGTTTGTCTTGATCGGCACCCGGTGCCGTGCGCTGGTGCACTCAGTGAGCACCTAGATGTGCAGTACCTAGCTTTAGTGCCCAAGGGGGCGCAGGCAGTGATGAGCGCGGAATCCGATGATTTGCGCTGGTTTGCCATTAGCGAACTACCACCTGAACTTGATCAGAGCGTGCGGACGCTACTTGAACTGAGCTTGACCCAGGTTTCCTTCGACCAGCCAGCAAGTTAACAGCAGATTTTTTACCAGAAAGTTTTTATCCACACCGTGTGGGCTGGGTCTGCCTCACGTTTTCGTGGGTGGGTGGTGGTCATCCTCAGGTTTATCCACAAAGTTGTACACCGCGTTTCCACTAGTAATACCAGCCTATCCACACTTTGTCCCCAGCTAGGTCCACAGGACAACTGGGCAACTAGAGCGAAGGCGTTGACTTGGCTCTGGTTAGGTCCATAAGTTCATCACGACGAAACCTCCGGGATAACGGGTGCAGGTCCGCAAGGGGAAGGTGGACCTGCACTGTGAGCCCCGGGGGTTTCGCTTTTCCCACGCAATTGGCCGTGACGTAGTCTTAGGTGGTGTCAAATCTAGCTTGGTGGTTGATCCCGATCGGGGCCACGGTTTTGGCCGTTGTCTGGGCAGCATTACGCAGCCGACGGCGCCAGCCCACCCAGGCAGCAGATGCCATGGAGAACCTCCGCCGACTCAACGAAGCCATGGAACGCCCGCTGCCAACCCAAGACCCGTCGCGGTACCCAGGTCCCGGCCCCAGCCCTGATGCGCAGCAACCAGGCGGTCAAGCCACGTGAGCGAAGCCACCCAGGAGCCAACTACTGCGGTCGCGTCAATTAAAGAACCGCGTAGAGGCCGCGCTTTAGCAATCAGTGCAGTGAGTTTGCTGATTCTCATCTCGGTCGCATTGCTACTGCCGGTGCCTTTCGTGAAACTTGCGCCCGGACCGACCTACAACGTTGTTGGCGAGGTCGATGGCACCGAGGTAATCCAAATCACCGGAACGCAGACCTACCCGACCACCGGCAGCCTGGACATGACCACGGTGATGGAGTCAGGTGGCCCACGTGGTGGTTTGACTTTTGTCGACGCGATGGCTTCTTGGTTCAATTCAGCTGATGCAGTGGTACCACGTGATCTTATTTACCCAGATGACGTTTCAGGTGAAGATGTTCAGACGCGTCAAGCGATGCTGTTCAACACCTCAGAGTCCTATGCAATCGCCGCGGCATTGAATTACTTGAAATTGCCGATTAAGACTGAAGTTGTAGTTACCGCGGTTTACCCCCAGACACCAGCAGCTGGCATTTTAGAGCCAAAGGACCAGATCGTGACCGTCAATGGAGCTGAAGTTACTGAGCCTAAGAATATTAGTGAGGCTGTGCAGTCCAGCCCGGTCGGAACCGCATTCGCATTCGCTATAGATCGCGACGGCGAAGTCAAGAACGTTTCGGTGACTTCGGCCGATAACCCCGATAAGCCTGGGACGCCATACATTGGCATAGGCGTTGGGATGTACTACGCAGCAGAGTTCGATATAAACTTCACCTTGCAAGATATTGGTGGCCCAAGTGCTGGCACGATGTTCTCGCTCGGCATCATCGACAAACTAACGCCGAGAGATCTTGCTAAAGACCGGCACATCGCAGGCACGGGCACAATGTCACCAGATGGCAATGTTGGTGCGATCGGCGGTATTCGACAAAAACTTGCCGGGGCCCGCGGCGCCGGCGCCGAACTCTTCTTGATCCCGGCGGTGCACTGCAAAGAGGCTGAGGGTTTCATCCCTGATGGTTTAACTGTCACCCCGATCACCACCTTGACCGATGCGATGACAGCCGTAGAAGCCTGGACCAGTGGAGGCACTGTTTCACCGTGCCCGGTCAGTGCCGTAGGTTCATAGCATGACTTTTAATATGCCTGGGATGAGCGGATCCGCGGGAGCCTCGGGTGAAGGCACGCGCCGCCGCGGGGGAGTGTTGCTCCCGACTTTGATCGTTTTGGGTGTGCTCGTTGTTGCATTTGTGCTGTTCACGGGTTTCTATACCGATTGGCTGTGGTACCAGTCGGTGCAGAAGACCCAGGTGTTCACGACCTCACTTGAAACACGATCGATTTTATTCTTCGCATTCGGTCTCACGATGGCGTTAGTGATCACGCTTGTCATTTGGTGGGCGTGGCGAACGCGCCCGACATTTCGCGGTGTGACACCGGATCAAGCCAGCCTTGAGCGATACCGGATCGGGTTAGATCCATATCGCAAACGGGTGACGATAATTGTCGCGGCTGGTCTGGGGTTGATGGCGGGGTTGGCGGCAGCTTCTGAGTGGGGCACGTTCCTGCTTTGGCGTAATGCGACCGAGTTCGGCATTGTCGACCCGCAGTTCGGCTTGGACTTATCTTTCTACACTTTCACTTTGCCGTTCATTAGGTTCCTGCTGGACTTCGGTTTTGCGGTAACCATGTTGTCGCTGGTTGCAGCCGTCGCGGTGCAGTTTCTCTACGGTGGCCTGCGGGTGCAGCCGCGTGGTGACCGTGCCAGTGCCGGAGCGCAGGTGCAACTTTCTACGATCATCGCAATTATTTTGCTGCTGAAGGCGGTCGCCTACTGGTTTGACCGCTTCTCACTCGCGAACCAGAGCCAAGCTTTGGTAACCGGCTTCACTGGCCTCAAATACACCGATGTCTATGCGGTGTTGCCATCCTTGAACATTTTGACATTCGTCGCGATTATTGTGGCGGTTCTTTTCATCGTCAATATCTTCCGTCGCTCTTGGGTGCTACCCACCTTGGGCCTTGGGCTAATGCTCTTAACGACGATTGTGGTTGGCGCTCTCTACCCATTTATCATTCAGCAATTCACCGTACGCCCGAGTGAGCTCGTCAAAGAGCAGCCGTATATTGAGCGCAATATCAATGCCACACGAGATGCGTACGGCATAACTGATGTGAGCGTTGCGGATTACGCCGGCACTGTTAATCCGCCCACGCAGGACGAGATAGTAGCGAGCAAGGGCACGCTGGAGAATATTCGCCTTCTCGACCCCGCAGTTGTCTCTCCAACCTATAACCAGTTGCAGCAGATTCGCGGCTATTACTCGTTCAACAATAAACTCGATATCGACCGTTACCACATTTCAGATCAGCAACGTGGTGCGGTAGTTGCGGTGCGGGAGATCAACCTTGCGGGTATCCCTGATGGTCAGCGCAACTGGACAAATGATCGCGCTGTCTACACCCACGGTTACGGATTCGTCTCCGCTTACGACAACACGGCGCTCAGCAATGGGCAGCCTGATTTCTTTGAAAGCGAGATCCCATCCAAGGGTGAACTCCTGGTCGATCAGCCGCGCGTCTACTTTGGCGAACTCTCACCTAGCTACAGCATCGTGGGCGCCCCGGCCGGAGCTGAATCCCGCGAACTTGACTACCCAGATGACGCGAGCCCGACCGGTCAAAAGACAAATACTTATGATGGCACCGGCGGGGTACCGATGGGCTCAATTTTGGGTCGATTGGTATTTGCCACCAAGTTCCAAGACAGCAACATTTTGCTCTCGGATCTGGTCAACTCAGATTCGCGGATCCTTTGGGATCGCGACCCGTTGACGCGGGTTGAGAAGGTGGCCCCTTGGCTGACCTTGGATCAAGACCCGTACC
>SHUQ01000074.1 GCA_009694585.1 Candidatus Nanopelagicales bacterium
AGACGTCCGCGATGCAGTCGCTGGTGGGGCCGACGAAATCGACATGGTCATTGATCGGGGCGCTTTCCTCACCGGGAACTACGGCCTCGTCAATGACCAAATCATCGTGGTGAAGGCTGCCTGCGGCTTGGCCCATCTGAAAGTCATCCTCGAAACCGGCGAACTACTAACACTTGACAATGTGCGTCGCGCATCGTGGCTGGCGATGATGGCCGGCGCTGATTTCATCAAGACTTCGACCGGCAAGGTGCCCATTGCGGCTACACCTGCGGTCACCATTGTGATGTTGCAGGCGGTTCGTGATTACTACGCACTAACTGGTACCCGAATTGGAGTAAAACCAGCCGGTGGCATCCGCACCAGTAAAGATGCCATCAAATACCTGGTACTCATCAAGGAGACTGCCGGTGAGGCCTGGCTAACCCCTGACCTATTTAGGTTCGGCGCATCAACCCTGCTAAATGACCTACTGCTGCAGCGCCAGCGCATAGCAACTGGCCATTACTCGGGCCCCGACTACGTCACAATCGACTGACAGGAGCATCGGTGACTTTCGAATATGCGCCAGCCTCCGAGTCTCGGGCGATCGTTTCCATTGCCCCGTCCTACGGGCTATTTATCAATGGCGAGTTTGTTGACCCCACCAGTGGCACGATGTTTAAAACAATCAATCCAGCAACCGAAGAAGTCCTAGCTGAGATAAGCGAGGCGAACCAAAGCGACGTTAATGCAGCGGTTAACTCGGCCCGGCGAGCCTACGAGCGCACTTGGTCGGTGCTGAGCGGGCGGGATCGGGCCAAGTACCTGTTCAGAATCGCACGCTTACTACAAGAGCGCGCACGTGAGTTCGCCGTGCTTGAAACACTTGATAACGGCAAGCCGATTCGTGAATCCCGCGATATCGATGTGCCACTGGCCGCTGCCCACTTCTTCTACCACGCCGGCTGGGCCGACAAACTAGAGCATGCGGGTCTTGGCCCAAATCCCCAGGCACTTGGCGTAGCCGGCCAGATCATCCCCTGGAACTTCCCGCTGCTAATGCTCGCCTGGAAGATCGCCCCGGCATTGGCCTGCGGTAACACTGTAGTTCTCAAGCCTGCCGAAACCACCTCACTCACCGCACTGCTGTTCGCCGAAGTCTGCCAGCAGGCCGATCTGCCACCTGGAGTTGTCAACATCATCACGGGAGCGGGTGATACCGGCCGGATGATTGTGGAACACGATGGAATCAACAAAATTGCCTTCACGGGTTCAACCGAAGTCGGAAAGTCGATCCAGCGCGCCTTAGCAGGTACGAACAAGAAACTGACCCTTGAGCTTGGTGGCAAAGCCGCGAACATCATCTTCGATGATGCCCCGATAGATCAAGCAGTTGAAGGCATCGTCGATGGTATTTTCTTCAACCAAGGCCATGTTTGTTGCGCTGGATCGCGCTTGTTGCTCCAAGAGTCAATTGCCGAAGAAACCATTGAGGCCCTCAAGCGACGACTCCAAACCCTGCGCCTTGGTGACCCCCTCGACAAGAACACCGACATCGGTGCGATCAACTCACGCGAGCAGTTAAACAAAATCCACCAGTTGATCAAATCCGGTGACGATGAAGGGGCCGAACGCTGGACGGCTCCATGTGAAATCCCCGAAAAGGGCTGGTGGTGCGCGCCAACGGTCTTCACCAATGTCACGGCGGCCCATCGCATTGCACGTGAGGAGATATTCGGTCCGGTGCTATCAGTCCTCACCTTCCGGACCGCAGATGAGGCCGTCGAGAAAGCCAACAACACCCCATTTGGTTTATCCGCCGGGATCTGGACCGAAAAAGGTAGCCGCATACTTTGGATGGCGAACCAACTTCGGGCTGGGGTTATTTGGGCCAACACCTTCAACCGCTTTGATCCCACCAGCCCATTTGGCGGCTATAAAGAATCTGGCTTCGGCCGCGAGGGCGGTATTCAAGGCCTTGGTGCTTATCTGCAATCGGCCACTGACAGCGATGTTCACGCGAAGGGGATGTCATGAACGATCGCGTTGAGGTGCGCAAGACCTACAAGCTCTTCATCGGTGGGGCCTTCCCCCGAAGTGAATCTGGCCGCACCTATGAAGTCCACGACACTGACGATAAGTTCCTGGCGAACGCCGCCAAGGCCTCTCGTAAAGACGGCCGCGATGCGGTACTAGCCGCCCGGAAGGGCTTCGGCGCCTGGAGTAGTGCCACCGCTTACAACCGCGGCCAAGTGCTATATCGGGTCGCTGAAGTCATGGAAGGTCGCCGCGATCAGTTCATAGCTGATGTTCAGGCCGCAGAGGGCCTGGGCGATAAAAAATCCGCTCGCGTTGTCGATACCGCCATCGATCGGCTGGTCTGGTATGCCGGCTGGGCTGATAAGTACGCACAGGTACTTGGCAACACCAACCCGGTAGCTGGACCATATTTCAATTTCTCCATCCCCGAACCTACCGGCGTAGTTGCTGCCATCGCGCCGCAGGACTCCAGCCTGCTCGGGCTGGTAAGTGTCATTGCGCCCATCGTCGTGACCGGCAACGTGGTCATTGTGGTAGCCAGCACCCTGCGCCCGATCCCAGCCATCACACTGACCGAGGTCGTAGCGACCTCTGATGTACCACCCGGTGTCATCAATGTGCTAACTGGTGATCCAGCCGAGATCGCACCTTGGCTTGCCAGTCACGGTGACGTCAACGCGATCGACCTTACGGGAGTCACAAGTGCGGAGTTGGCCAAGAACTTAGAGGTTGAAGCAGCTGGCACGGTAAAACGGATACGGCGGCCAGCGCAACCTAATTGGTTGGCTACCCCCGATCTTGGGCACCTACGTTCATTTGTCGAGACAAAGACGGTATGGCACCCACTCGGCGCTTAACTCTAACCCCGCCACGTGGTGATTAGCCTTGGCTTGCTGCCTGCTGGCGCCGGCGAATAATAATCGCTGCAGCGACTCCGACCGCAACGAGGCCAACACCGCCAACGAGCACCGGTGCCCAGCGCCGCGTCTGCACGATCGCTTCTTCAGCCCGGGTCAAAGTTTCGTCGGCGATCGCTAGCACCGCATCGGTGCGATCTAGTGCAACGCGCACTTTATCTAGTTCATGACGCAGATCGACCACATGTTCTTGGCCTGATTCGACCACCTCAAGCAGTGCCATTTACCGCACCCCCTGTCATTCGTTCAGCAAGTACCGCCCTAAGTGCGGTGTACTGCGGCTTGATCTGCTCATTGATGATGGGTAGTCGCTCATCGAATGGAATGAACGCACTCTTCATGGCATTAACCGTAAACCACTGCATATCGTCTAGTCCATATCCGAAGGCCGCACTGAGCAGTGCCATCTCCTTGCTCATCGACGTGCCGGACATCAATCTGTTATCGGTATTTACCGTTACCCGAAAACCAAGACGGCGAAGCAGCCCAATTGGATGGGTTTCAATCGAGGCAGCTGCTCCGGTTTGCACATTCGAGGTCGGGCACATCTCAAGTGGGATGCGACGATCGCGTACATACGCTGCCAGCCGGCCCAAAGTTACCGAACCATCCGGCTCCACCGTGATGTCGTCAACAATTCGCACTCCGTGCCCGAGCCGGTCGGCACCGCACCACTGAATGGCTTCCCAGATACTTGGTAAGCCGAAAGCTTCACCGGCATGAATTGTGAAATGCGCGTTCTCGCGGCTTAAATACTCAAAAGCATCAAGGTGGCGAGTGGGAGGGTAACCAGCCTCGGCGCCGGCGATATCAAAACCAACCACACCTTTATCGCGATACTCAACGGTTAGTTCAGCAATTTTGCGGCCATGGGATGCGGTACGCATTGCGGTTAACAAAACTCCCACTCTGATGCGGTTACCCGCAGCCAATGCAGCCCGCTGCCCATCGGCGAAGCCTGCTAGCACCGCTTCAACCACCTGGGCTTCGCTCAAACCTTGTTCGACATGCAATTCGGGAGCGAAGCGAACTTCGGCGTAAACCACACCATCTGCGGCCAGGTCAATCGCACATTCAAGCGCCACCCGGCGCAGCGCCTCTTCGGTCTGCATCACCCCGACGGTATGAGCGAAAGTCCTTAAATAGCGCTCCAAAGAGCCGGAGTAGGCCGACTCGGTGAACCACCGCGACAAAGCTTCGGGGTCGGTGGCCGGAAGCTTCGTGTAACCCTGCTCATCGGCCAACTCCAAGATCGTTTGGGGACGCAAGCCACCATCTAGGTGGTCATGCAGCAGCACTTTCGGTGCCCGCAGAATCAAATTCTCAGGGACCGGAGAAAACCTGCCTGCATCCATCACCATGGATTGAACCTAGTGCAACCACTTTTGCCAAATCCAGCCGGTGGCGCTTCAACTGCAGCAGGTGTATCTGCTTCAATCAGGGGTGGTCAGCATCGTATTCGGTCTCGCGACCGCCCTTTTCTTCGCCGCCGGCTCCCTCACGGCATCTAGGGCCTCTCGACTTATCGGCGCCTACTCCACGGTGGCCTGGGCGATGCTCATCGGCCTCGCCATCACTATCCCGTTGGTATTGATCGCCGGCACTCCAAGCGAGCTGGCGGGCACTAACTCAATTTGGTGGGCGGTTTCCGGTCTCGGCAATGTCACTGGGTTAGTGCTAGCCGCGAGCGCGTTCAGATTTGGCAAAGTTGGTGTCGTAGCGCCGATCATCGCAACCGAAGGGGCCATTGCCGCGACCATCGCGGCCATTTTGGGCGAGTCGATTGCACCACTTGCTGCCTTCGTGCTGGTCGTAATTGTCGGGGGTGTCATTCTCGCTGCGATGGGCAAAGACCCAGCCCCAATCCCTAACGAAAGACCGATGCGCGCGGCGGTTCTTGCCACCTGCGGCGCACTCGTTTTCGGCGTTGCGCTCTACGCCACCGGGAATCTCAGTGACGAACTGCCAATCGCCTGGCTACTGCTACCGGCTCGCACCGTCGGCGTCGTCGTACTTTTCATTCCGCTGATATTGCTAAAAAAGCTCAAACTAACCAAGAAGGCGGCGCCATATGTGGTGCTAGCAGGATTTGTCGAAGTTTTCGGGTTCACCTGCTACTCAATCGGTGCCCAGTATGGGGTCGCGGTTACCGCGGTGCTCGCATCGCAGTTTGCCCCAATCGCGGCCGTCATGGCGTACCTCTTATTTAAGGAGAAGTTAGGCAAAGTTCAAATTGCGGGGGTCGCCATCATCGTCGCTGGTGTGGTGACCCTTACCTTGCTTAAAACTTGAAATTGTAGCCCTACCCAAGAATCCAAGAGTTACACTTCCGCTATGGAATTTAACCCCTTAGCGAGCCTTGCTTTGACCGCCGCCTTATTTTGCATCCCAGTAACCGCTTTTGCCAGTGAACTCCCGGGGGACCCATGCACCACCGAAAACAAGGTGGTTGCCCTGGGCGGCGGGTCAATCAAGTGCACAGGTGGCACTTGGCAACCCAGCCAGGAAACACCAGGCGGTGGGCAACCCGGTGGTAGCCAGAGCAACTCCACGATAAAGAAGGCCAATAACTTTAGGACGGTGGGCACCGCACTTTCGCAGGCCACTTTTAGTTCAACCGATCAGCAAGTTGCGGACGTGACAGCGGTGCGGCTATCCAACGGCAATGTCAAACTCTTCGTATACGTTGCGAACCAATTTATCCGCAGTGCCACTTCGACCAATAAGAACGGTACATCCTTTGTTGCCGACCCGACTTCGATTCTCAATGGCACCGCAGCTGGGCAACCTAGGGCGGTTTCACTTGGCGGCAACTCAATGCGGCTTTTCTACGTAGAAGGTGGCAACATCAATGCTGCCATCAGTAACGACGGTGGAGTGACATTCACCAAAGAAGGGCCCGTGATCACCGGCGCAGAGGCTGGCTTTGAGCCAGGAGGCCTATCGGTAATCAAGCAGGGCGGTGGGTATCGCGGGTATTTCTCCAACTTGGAGAGGCCAGGAGTGCGCGCCGAACGGGTTATGCGAACAGCCACCAGCACTGACATGATCCACTGGACCATGGGTCCGGTAATTACCGGCTCGGCCGGCACCATCACCGACGGCGGCTCGCACCCCTTCGCGGTGATCGACAAAAAAGGCAAAATCGCGCTGTATTACGCAGGTGATCGCGGCGGCTTTTATGGAATCTTGGTTTCAACCAGCAAAAATGGTGTGTCATTTAGCGGTGAGAAGTCGGTAATTACCGGCGGCGGTGACCCAGATATTCTGCCGGCGGCAAAGGACACCGCACTCCTTTATTATGGTGCAGATCTTGGCTCCGGGCTTGGTTTTGGAATCAAAGTCGCTAAGTCAACCGGCAAGGTAGTGCCCTAACCCACAATCACTTATTGTGCTCGGTCTTGAGTCAGCTGCCTTCGCGCTGGACTAAATCTGGCCCAAATGCTGGCAGGCACACCGCAAGGTATCGCGCCCCACCCGGGCAGCTATAGCGAATGCGCTCACCCGCCCGGGTGATGATGGCTTGGCCGGCCGTCACGGTGAAAACATCTTCAGCAGTTTCAACCAATACCGCGCCTTCCAGCACCACCGTGAACTCATCAAATAACGGGGTTTGAGCCGGCTCATCCCAGCCAGCCGGGGCGCTCATCTGCGCGATCGAGACGCCAGTATCTCCACTTGCTACGCGGCCAACAAACTCCGCGATCAGTTTTCCACCGGGCACCGGGATTAGCGCCGGAGCTGAAATTAGAGTGGGCATTAGCCGATCCTTTCGATAACTAAAGGCAGTCTGGTAATCGGCGTGCCAGTCGGGCCAATGTCGGTGGCACCATCAAGTGCCGAAAGTGCACCAGCAAATCTGTCTTCATCATCGGTATACAAAGTCAGTAACGGCGCACCGGCGGCAACTTGGTCACCTGGCTTGGCGTGAATTTGAATCCCGGCACCGGCCGAAACTGGATCCTCTTTGCGGGCCCGGCCGGCCCCGAGCCGCCAGGCCGCGACTCCGACCTTAAGCGCATCAAGTTTGGTAAGTACTCCGCCCTTACTCGCAAGCACCTGTTGGGAGTGCTTAGCGGCCGGGAGCGGGGCTGCTGGGTCACCGCCTTGGGCGCCAATCATGCGATTCCAGACATCCATGGCCGAGCCGTCGCGCAAAGTCTCGGCGGGGTCAATCCCGCTCACGCCAACGAGGTCTAACATCTCGCGGGCGAAGGTTACGGTCAACTCAATAATGTCAGCCGGCCCACCGCCAGCTAGTACGTCAACGGATTCTTGAACCTCAAGGGCATTCCCCACCATCAGACCCAAAGGCACGTCCATCGCCGTGATGAGCGCCCTAGTGCGAACCCCAGAGCCATTGCCGAGCCGCACCATGGTTTCGGCCAACTTGCCGGCTTGCAGCGGGTCGGACATGAAAGCCCCCGACCCAGTTTTAACATCAAGTACCAGACCGCTCGCACCCTCGGCGATTTTCTTACTCATGATGCTCGACGCAATCAATGGGATCGACTCCACCGTGGCAGTTACATCACGTAAGGCGTAGAGCTTCTTATCGGCTGGTGCCAGCCCTGGCCCCGCGGCGCAGATAACACAGCCCACCT
>SHUQ01000075.1 GCA_009694585.1 Candidatus Nanopelagicales bacterium
GCTGTAGTCAGCCGTGAGTAGGCCTTCATAGCCTGACCCGACGATGAAGCATTCGCGAATTCGACGCCCCGCCTCGGTTCGAATCGGGATGTTCTGGAGGTTCGGATCGGTGCTCGATAGTCGACCGGTTGATGTCGTTGTCTGATTGAAAGTTGTATGGATTCGATGCGCGGCATCGGCAAGCGGAAGTAACCCATCAACGGTCTGTCGCAACTTTGATCGATCACGCCAATTGAGTAGTTGCTCGATTAATGGGTCCCTAGTTTGAGCATAAAGTGATTGCAGCGCCTCAGCGTCGGTCGTATAGCCGGTTTTGATCTTCTTTGTTTTCGGCAAGTTGCGCTCCGTGAAGAGCACCTCTTGAAGTTGTTTAGGTGATCCCAGGTTGAATGGGCGCCTAACAATTTCGTGGGCTCGATTTTCTGCATCACGCATAGTCGCCCCAAATTCGGTGGAAAGACCCTCCAAGGCGGCAATATCAATGGCGATGCCGGCGTGCTCCATCCGGGCAAGCACCTCAACCAAGGGCAGTTCAATACCCTCAAGAACTTTTAGGGCATCTTCTGCCTTTAGAGTTTCGGTTAGAGCAACGGTCAGCTCCCCGATCACCGCCGCTTGCTCGGCAAGGCCCTCGTGTGATTGCGAATCATCAAAACTTAATTGGTCGGTTGAGGTCTCTGCTAGTAGTTCACGACCCAATAATCGTTGCGCTACGTCAGCGAGTACGAAGGATCGTTGACCGGGTGCAACTATATATGCGGCTAGCGCGGTGTCAAATGCCAATCCTTGAATCGTTGATCCCGCGCTGACTAGCGCAAGCGCCGGCCCTTTGACATCGTGCGCCCATTTTGCGATGGCGGGGTCAGCGAGCCAGTCAAGTACCGCATTTTTGGCACCTTGATCAGCGACATCAATAATCCCCGCTGTTCCACCAGAGTCAACTACGCCGATGGCGTCCAACACGCCAACGCCGCGACCCCAGGTGCCGGCAAAAGCCACTGCGCACGGTGGCCGCAGCGCGGTAAGCCAGGCCTTGGCCTGAGTACTGGCAATTACCATTGCGGAAATCGGTGTTTTGAGCCCTTTGGCACCTGCGCCAATCGCGCGCTCACCTTTGCCTTTGGCGGCCTTAGCCCGCCCAGCAAATAGTCGGTCCCGCAGGGTGCGAAATTGCAACGCTTCAAAAATTTGTTCAACCGCCGCGTCATTCCAGGGCAGTAGCTCACAGGCAGCAATATCAAGGTCAATGGGCACATTGTCCCGCAGTGCAGTTAAGTATCGGTTAACGATGACCTGAGGCAAGGCGGTGCGCAGCGCCTCACCCGCCTTGCCCGGCACCTCGTTTACCCGGTCAATCAAGTCGGCAAGTGAGCCATATTCATTGATCCACTTCGCTGCGGTCTTCTCACCAACACCTGGTATCCCCGGCAGGTTGTCACTTGGATCACCACGTAAGGCTGCGAAATCTGGATACTGAGCCGGGGTTAGCCCGTATCGCCCCTGCACTGCTTCGGGGGTCATGCGAGCTAGGTCCGAAACCCCTTTCCTTGGATAAAGAACGGTGACTTCGGCGGTGACTAATTGGAACGCATCGCGGTCACCGGTCACGATGAAAACTTCTCCCCCGACCTGAAGTGCCCGCCCGGTCATGGTCGCAATGACATCGTCCGCCTCGAAGCCCTCACACTGCACCGTCGGGATCCCCATCGCCCTGACGACTTCCTGGATTAGATCCACCTGACCTTTGAACTCAACAGGTGAGGTCGCACGGTTGGCCTTATAGGCCGGAAATTCATCGGTTCGAAAGGTGTGGCGCGATACATCAAAGGCAACTGCCACATGGGTGGGCTGCTCATCGCGCAGCACATTGATCAACATCGAGGTGAACCCATAGACCGCGTTTGTTGGTTGCCCCGTTGAAGTGGAGAAATTCTCAACTGGCAGAGCGTAGAACGCTCGATAGGCAAGTGAATGACCGTCGAGCAGCAACAACCTAATCTGCGTCACCCGTTGATCCTAAAGGCGCTTGCTGGTCCCCACATCCTTCGCTAGACAAATGGCCTTACAGTTCCACCATGAGTAAAAAGACAGCGAACCAGATTCCCTTGATCACCCAACTGGCCGGCTCAGGCGCCGGGGCACTAGCTGAGCGGATGCAGATTCAGGTTACCGAGGCCGTACCGGGTCGGGTTGTCGCCACTATGCCCGTTGAGGGGAATACCCAGCCTTATGGCCTGTTACATGGCGGGGCCAGCGCGGTACTGGCTGAAAGTCTTGGATCCATCGCAGGGGCACTTCATGCCGGCCCGGACCTTATGGTCGTCGGCGTCGATTTGTCGTGCACCCACCACCGGGCGGTGCGAAGTGGCGTGGTCACCGGGATCGCCACCCCCCTGCATGAGGGGCAAACCGTGGCTACCTACAACATCACCATTTCCGACGAGGAAGGCCGCCTAGTATGTACCGCCCGGCTAACTTGCCTCCTCCGGAAATCATCTCAGTGTTAACGCCCCCGCTAGAGTGACATCGGGCTATGCTGCGGAGGCTCAATATCGAGACAGAATGAAGATCGACACGCAAGGGAGAACGTAATTCTCACCGGAACCAAGCCGCGGTTACTTATCGGATCGTTACTGGTTGGCTTCTTCGCTTCTCTGCTGTTTGCATTCGCCCCTGGCGCCGCAGCCGATGGCACCGCGATCGTCGGCACCTTAAAGGGTCCAGATGGTGCGCCGCTGGCAAATATTTCGTTAACAGTAGATGCCGAGGGTTTTAATGAGACTGTCGTCTCGGGCCCAGACGGCAATTTTCGTATTGAGGTGCCCAAAGGCGGCAAGTACCAATTAAGTGTTGACGAAACCACGCTGCCGGCAGGTGTTTCATTCACCAAGCCGGAGTATCAGAGCCGGTCCATCTTGGTATTGATGGGCGATAAAAAGGTGTTGTTCGGTTTTTCAAGTGGCGAAGGCGGCGGCGGGGCTACCTCCAGTTCGTTCACCTGGGCTCGAATCTCGCAACTATTAGTTGATGGTCTATTTTTTGGTATTTTGATCGCGCTTGGGGCCGTCGGCCTCAACTTGATTTTCGGCACCACCGGCCTGACGAACTTCTCGCACGGGGAACTGCTGACTTTGGGTGCCTTCACTGCCATCGTGCTCAATGAGTTGGGCTTGAACCTAGTAATCGCAGCACCGATTGCTGTTGTCATCAGCGCGATCTTATGGGGATGGGGCCAAAATAGGATCCTCTGGAAGCGCCTGCGCCGGCGCAAAACCGGGCTGATCGCGAGCATGGTCGTGACAATCGGTTTGGCCATCACCATTCGATACACACTGCTGCTCATCTTTGGCGGATCACCGCGCAGTTACCAGCAATTTGCCGGGCAAACGGGCTTGGAGTTCGGCCCGGTTAGTATCACTCCAAAGTCCATTGTCTTCGCAATCTTGGCGGCTATCGCCATCGCAGCTACGGTGATATGGCTCCAACGCTCCCGAATTGGTAAAGCAACCCGAGCGGTTTCCGATAATCCGGCGCTCGCATCAGCAACCGGCATTGATGTCGAACGGGTGATCTCGGTGGTCTGGATTCTCGGCGCAGGACTCGCCGGTTTTGCCGGCATCTATTTGGGATCAACCCAAGATGTGACCTGGAATATGGGCCAACGCCTACTCCTGGTGATGTTCGCCGCGGTTACTCTCGGTGGGCTCGGGACGATTTACGGAGCTATCGTCGGCGCGTTGGTTGTAGGCATGTTTGTGCAGTTGTCGACCTTGTTCATCCCCACCGAGATGAAAACAGTGGGTGCGCTTTTCCTCATGATCATCATCTTGCTGGTGCGCCCACAAGGGATTCTTGGCCGACGAGAGCGGGTGGGCTAACTCATGAATTTCACTTTCGTACTAAGCCAGTCCATCACCCAGGCCTTGGGCGTGACAGCGATCATTTACTGCCTTGCGGCGATGGGCCTAAACCTGCAATTCGGCTATACCGGCCTGCTGAACTTCGGGCAGGTGGCCTTCGCGGCCATTGGCGCCTACTCGGTCGGCGTCATCGTGATCAGCTTCGGTGCCAGCCTTTGGGCCGCAATACCAATTGGGCTCTTGGCGTCAGTAGCACTCGCACTTGTTTTAGGTATTCCAACCCTACGATTGCGGGCCGACTATCTGGCGATTGTCACAATCGCAACAAGCGAAATCATTAGACTATTGGTGCGCTCAATTGCCCTACGCGACACCTTCGGGGGCGCCAACGGCATTAACGGCAAAATGGGCCAGGCCTTCCATGATCTCAACCCATTCCACGCTGATATTGACCTGCCGTTCTTGACTTGGACCCGGCAAGATCTTTGGGTGGTAACAGTTGGTTGGTCACTTATCGCCATCTTTACCTTGGCGATCTGGCTGCTGGTGCGCAGCCCTTGGGGTCGGGTGGTAAAGGGTATCCGCGAGGACGAGAACGCAGTGGTATCACTTGGCAAAAACGCCTATGTATACAAGATGCAGGCACTTATCCTCGGTGGCCTGCTTGGCACGGTTGGCGGCATAGTCTGGGCCATCGCCAAGCAATCGGTCCAGCCCGATAACTTCGTCCCCGACGTAACCTTCTTTTCATACACGATCCTGCTACTCGGCGGTGCCGCCCGGGTATTTGGTCCGATCGTTGGCGCAATTATCTTCTGGTTCCTGCTGGTATTCGTTGGTGAATTCTTAAACCAGATGATTGACGCCGGTTGGATTACGTTCTTACTACCGACCGATGTTGGGCCGATCCGATTTATCTTGGTTGGTCTGGGTCTGATGGGCCTGATGATCTTTAGACCGCAAGGTATCTTCGGCGATAAGAGAGAGTTGGCTCTCAATGCCCGCTAATGGCCAACGCGCACTCGAGGCGCAAGCAGCTTTGTCCGGTGTACCGCGCATCCCGGGTGCACCTAAGCCTGATCCGATTTTGGTTGCTAGCTCAATTGTGCGCCGCTTCGGCGGGCTCTCGGCCGTCGATGTGGAGCACGTTGAAATCCAGCGCGGCTCAATAACAGCTCTCATTGGCCCTAATGGTGCAGGCAAAACCACTTTATTTAATCTGTTGACGGGCTTTGACGCTCCCGATGAGGGCACCTGGTCTTTCAACGGCAAGTCCATGGGCCGGCTCTCCCCCTACCGGGTGGCTCGCCTCGGCATGGTGCGTACCTTCCAACTCACCAAGGCGCTTAACCGCTTGCGGGTCATCGACAACATGTTGCTGGGTGCCAAAGGTCAGCGTGGTGAACGCCTTTGGGCATCGCTCTTGCCGTTCTTATGGCGGGGCCAAGAAACCAAGAACACCGTGCGCGCCGATGTGTTGCTCAAGCGCTTTAGCCTTGACGCCAAGCGCGGCGATTTCGCCGGCTCACTATCTGGTGGCCAGCGCAAATTGTTGGAAATGGCCCGAGCCCTAATGTCTGAACCTGAACTCATCATGCTCGATGAGCCGATGGCCGGCGTGAACCCAGCTCTGACGCAAAGCCTGCTCCAGCACATCAAGATGATCCGCGAAGAAGGCTCGACGGTGCTGTTCGTCGAGCATGACATGGATATGGTCCATGACATTAGCGACTGGGTGATCGTGATGGCCCAAGGCCAGATCATCGCCGAAGGACCCCCTGGTGACGTCATGAAAAACCCAGAAGTTATTGATGCATATCTCGGCTCCCGCCATGAAAAAGCGCTGACCGAATCTGGCGAATCACTGACGACAGGAGATGCCAAGTGAGCTTCCTTGAACCCAGCGATTTACCGCCAACGGGCAGCCCCGACGATGTCAAGGAGTTCTCCCGGGAACTAAATCTCGATGCCTCGCGGCCCACCCACGGCCACGAGGCCAGCATCGCGCAGCAGCACGCCTCGGAGGCCGTCGGCGCCCTGATCCGCGCGGATAATCTAATTGCCGGCTACTTCCCAGGGGTGCACATCCTCAACGGCTCAGACCTTTACGCCAAGGAGGGTGAGCTGGTTGGCATTATCGGCCCCAATGGCGCTGGAAAGTCAACCTTGCTGAAGGCTCTTTTCGGTCTGGTCGATGTCACCTCCGGGTCGGTATTGCTCCGCGACGAGGACATCACCAACCTGCGGGCCGATCAATTGGTCAAGCGGGGTGTCGGGTTTGTGCCCCAGAACAACAATGTGTTCCCATCGCTGACCATCGAGGAGAACATGCAGATGGGTGCCTACCAGGACCCAAAGGCCTTCAAAGAACGCTTTGAGGCGGTCACCGACCTTTTCCCGGCACTTGGTACCAGACGCAAGCAACGCACCGGGTCACTCTCCGGTGGCGAGCGCCAGATGGTCGCTATGGGACGCGCGCTCATGATGGCGCCAAGTGTGCTACTGCTGGATGAACCCAGTGCGGGCCTGAGCCCGGCGCTCCAAGATGAGGTATTCGTGCGCGTCAAGGGCATTAATGCATCTGGGGTCACGGTAATCATCGTGGAGCAAAACGCCCGGCGCTGCCTGCAGATTGTCGACCGTGGGTATGTGCTCGATCAGGGGAAGAACGCCTATACGGGAACGGGGGCCTCATTGGCCAACGACCCGAAGGTGATTGAGCTATACCTCGGCACCCTCGCCAAGGCCTAGTCAACTTTCGCCACCATGCGTGAGTGCGCACGTTTTTGTCGTGTAAACCGGAGTTTTGGACGATTTCACGACAAAAACGTGCGCGCCCAGCCCAGTTGCTGCGCTGCATCATTACGGTCCGCCCGAGTGCGCTTTCAATCAATACAAAGCGGTGGGCCCCCTCCCGAAGGAGAGGGCCCACTGACTGCCTAGCTAGTTACTGAGTTGCTCACCTTACGGCAGTGGCACCTCAGCGGTAACCTTGCCGATTTCTTCAAATGCACCGTTAGAGGTGTATTGATTGATCGAGATGGTCGCTGATGCAGGATCGCCGTACTGGTTGAAGTCCAGCGGTCCGGTTACCCCATTGAAATCGAAATCCGTGCCGGCCTGGAAAAGCGCCAAGCAGTCTGCATACGTGGTGCAGGGCTCGCCAGGGCTGCTGGTCACATTAGCGAGCGATGCCGCAATGGCAGTGCCGTCAGCGCAACCTGCAACGTTCGCAGCAAGAGCTACCACCACGGTAGCGTCATACGCTTGGGCGCCGTAGGTGTAGTCGGTCAGCGCAGGATCAACCGCGAGGAGAGCCGCGTTGAACGCGGTGAGATCGGCTTCGCCGGACGGAACCGTGGCGATAACACCCTTCATCGTGTTCTTCGGGAACTCCTTGTAGGCCTCTGTGGAGATGTTTCCATCAACGAGGTAGACCTGCTGATCCTTCGGGCCAACACCCTGCTTGATCATTTCCTGGAGCAACTTGACCGACTCTT
>SHUQ01000076.1 GCA_009694585.1 Candidatus Nanopelagicales bacterium
TCAATCTGCTGGCATGTAGGTGGGCCAACAGATTCTTTTGGCGCAAAGTTGCAAGTGGTAACCAATGGCCTGGGCTTGCTCCCATACGGCAACGGGGTGCACTACGACTCCGAGGCTGGGCGCCGCCCACTCTTACATGAACTTGTGAAAGCCCAGACACTGCCAACTTCATATGCAACCGACGATGGCGTCGGGATCCTCTACGAAGGCATTGAACCGGTTTCGGTTATCTCGGACTCACCAAGTGCACTCGACTCCGGGCCAGCCGCATATCGCGTTGAACTTGTTGACGGGGAGATAATTGAAACGAGGCTCCAAGTTGGGTCAATTACCTAGAGTCAGCCCGCCGCGTGCCGACTAATCCACGCAGCAGCACTGCGATACCAAGGATGAAGGCAACAACACCGATGTAGGACCAGAAAATTTCACCGGTCATCGGACTCCCCTTGAGTGCGCCGAGCCCTTGAAAGAACCAGACGACTCCGACCAGCATGACCAAGATGCCACCGGCCACCACCCAAAGATTTTTCTTCTTCATGCCCGCAACTCCCCTAACCATTGCGCGAAGCGACTCCAGCCGCGGCTTCCAGTACCAGTAACGCTGCCAGACGCACGGTACGTGCATCCGGTACATCGATCGTCACATCGACTTCAGTGATGTCAAGTGACGACACGCGCCTGTCAGCACCCGCTAAAAACGCTGCCTGCCGCAACTCGTCGGCACTAATGCCCCCGGGTGCGGCGGCGGGGCAGGCCGGTACCACCGCACGGTCACACACATCAACATCTAGGTCGACGTGGATCGGGCCACCGGCAGCACCGGCAATACCTAGAGCCTCCGCCATAACACTTGCCATTGACCGAGTTCGCAGGGACGCGCGGCTAATCACAGTGATACCGAAATCGCGAGCCCGCGCCGCGTACTCCGGGGAGTTTGAAAAATCCGCAATACCAATCTGGACGACCCTGGAACCCGAAAGCCCGGCCTCAATCAACCTTCGAACCGGTGACCCATTGCTCTCACCATCGCGTAAATCATGGTGTGCATCAAGGGTTATTAAACCTGCCTGCGCAATCTTGTCGCCCCAGATCCCGAGTGCTACCGAGTAGGTAATCGAGTTGTCACCGCCGAGGGCTACCAGAAAACCATGGTGTGGCTTCGAATGCGCAAGGCGAGTCATCACCCGCTTCTCACCAACCGGTCCGTCCGGATCCTCGATATCACCAGCGTCGACCATCCGCAATGAGGCAAGATCGATTTGATGCTCAGTTGAATAAGTGGAGTAGCGAAGCAATGCCTCACGCACCGCAGCGGGCGTCGCATTCGCACCCGTCGGACTGATCGACGTGCGCCACGCTGGCACCCCAACCAAAGTTAGATCCGCAACAACTTCGCCTCCCGAAACCAACAGTTGACCTGCCAGCGGCCAGCGCCGATCACTTGGGAGCGGTGCCAAGGTCATTCCCACCCCTCCTTCATACCGCGCCTTCCTTCATCCCAATTCGCCGCGAAAGTTCCGCAGCCGCCCGAATAGCGCTAGTTGCAAGCCTAGAGCGTTGCGCGGCTGATGCCACATCATCGGGAAACGTGAGACCGATTGACGCCACCGGGCGCCGGTTGTGGTCGCGGACAGCCACGGCCACCGAGGAAAACCCCGGGGTGACCATCCCTATTTCTTCAGCATAGCCAAGGTTACGTTCCTCCTGCAGTAATCGGCGCAACTCCGGTAACGACATTGGACCAATACCCGTGCGATCGACAAACGCGCTGCGGTTCGGAAATAGAGCACGTACCTGCGCGGACGGCAGCTGCGCCAACATGGCCCGCCCCGACGCCGTCAATGATGCGGGTAACCGAACTCCAACCTCAGCGACAATCGTGATCGGCCGTTTAGTGGATTCTTTCAATAAATAAAGGGTTTCCCGGCCGTGTAGGACCCCAAGATGTGCGGCCAGTGGCGAGGTATCACCAGCCTGGGCCACCAACCGAGCCAACAGCGGTCGAGCCAAGCGCTCAAGTGGCTCGTGGCGCAGATAGGCGGCACCGATTTCAAATGCGGTAACTCCGAGCCCCCATCGCCGCTCCTCGGGGAAATGCACCACGAAGCCTTCCTGCTCCATCGCCGTTAGTAGGTGGTAGGTCGAAGATCTAGGCAGGCCAAGTGCCGCCCCAACGCCCGCCGCGGTTAGCGGGCCGGGGGCCTGGGCCAATACTCGAAGTACTCCCATTGCGCGGGTGGCGGCTGGGGCGTTGCCGGTCATCTGACTCCAGAATCTCGTATTTCAGACGATGAACTAGCCCAAGATAGCGCGGACCGACGCCGAGAGGAGTCAAATATCGGTATGACGACTTATTCGCCTAGTGGCCCCCGCCCGGTTCGCGCACCCACAGGTACCACTTTGACCGCTCGAGGCTGGCAACAAGAGGCCGCCTTACGAATGCTGCAGAACAACCTTGACCCAGACGTAGCCGAGCACCCGGACGAACTTGTTGTTTACGGCGGTACCGGCAAGGCGGCTCGCAACTGGGCCAGTTTTGATGCTTTGGTTCGCACCCTCACCAATTTGAAGGCTGACGAAACCATGCTCGTGCAATCCGGCAAGCCAGTCGGCGTCATGCAAACCCACGAGTGGGCACCGCGGGTACTTATTGCTAATTCGAACCTGGTCGGTGACTGGGCAAATTGGCCCGAGTTTCGCCGCTTGGAACATCTTGGCCTGACGATGTATGGGCAGATGACCGCGGGCTCATGGATCTACATCGGCACCCAAGGCATCTTGCAGGGCACCTATGAAACATTTGCTGCTGTTGCCGAGAAGAGATTTGGTGGCACCCTGGCAGGCACCTTGACCGTTACCGCCGGCTGCGGTGGCATGGGTGGTGCCCAACCCTTGGCCGTCACCATGAATGAAGGAGTCTGCCTAGTCATCGACATCGATGGCACCCGCTTGCGGCGCCGCGTCCAGACCCGCTACCTCGACGAGATAGCTGACAACTTGGACGATGCCATTGATCGTGCACTCGCAGCGAAAGCGAAGCGCAAACCTCTTTCGATCGGCTTGGTTGGCAACGCGGCCACGATCTTGCCGGAGTTACTGCGCCGCGACGTTCCAATTGACATCGTCACCGACCAAACATCAGCACATGACCCACTTTTCTACATCCCCGAAGATATTGATTTTGATGATGCCCATGAATATGCCGATAAGAAGCCCGAGGAATTTACCGAACGAGCCCAAGCATCCATGGCCAAGCATGTCGAAGCGATGGTTGGCTTCATGGATAAAGGAGCCGAGGTATTTGACTACGGTAATTCGATTCGCGACGAAGCCCGCAAGGGCGGTTATAAGCGCGCCTTCGCTTTCCCCGGGTTTATCCCGGCCTATATCCGCCCGCTATTTTGTGAAGGTAAAGGCCCATTTCGTTGGGTTGCACTTTCTGGGGATCCCAAGGACATTCATCGCACTGACCGGGCCGTACTTGATCTGTTCCCCGATAACGACCACTTGCGCCGTTGGATCACCATGGCGCAAGAGCGCGTCGCCTTCCAAGGCTTGCCTGCGCGCATCTGTTGGCTAGGTTACGGCGAGCGCGACAAAGCCGGCCTTGCCTTCAACGACCTCGTTGCCAGTGGTGAGGTCTCGGCACCGATTGTTATCGGCCGCGACCATCTTGATTGCGGGTCCGTGGCATCGCCATACCGCGAAACCGAGTCAATGCTCGACGGGTCAGACGCAATTGCCGACTGGCCCCTACTAAATGCCATGGTAAACATTTCATCCGGCGCCTCGTGGGTTTCGATTCATCATGGTGGAGGTGTTGGTATCGGGCGGTCGATCCACGCCGGGCAGGTGAGTGTCGCCGATGGCACTGCCTTAGCTGCCCAAAAACTCGCGCGGGTACTGACCAATGACCCGGGCATGGGTGTTATCCGCCACGTGGATGCCGGATATGAACTCGCGGTAGATGTTGCCCGCCAGCGCCACGTGCACATCCCAATGCTCGATACCGAGCCGGACTTCGAGTAAATATCGTGTCAGCGACCGCACTTACTAATATTGGATCACTTGTCACCAATGATGAGACTTTGGGTAACGGCGCGCTCGGCATCATTGAAGATGCGGCATTGGTCTTCGAGGGTGAACTAATTTCGTGGGTGGGACCAGCCGCCAAGGTGCCGGCCACCGATCAGCAAATTGACCTCGCCGGCAGGGCGGTGTTACCTGGATTCGTCGATAGTCATGCACACTTGATGTTCGCCGGTGACCGCTCAGCCGAGTTCGCCGCGCGAATGGCCGGTGGCCAATACGAGGCGGGCGGTATCCGAAGCACGGTTGCCAAGACCCGGGGTGCCTCCGATGGCGAACTTGAAAGCAATCTCCTGCGGTTAGTTGATGAACTACACCGCTCTGGCATCACCACCTTTGAGACTAAGTCCGGCTACGGCCTGACAACGGTGGACGAAGCCCGCGCCCTGAAAATTGCTAACCGCCTAACACCGGAGACCACTTTTTTGGGCGCCCACGTGGTGCCGGCGGAGTTCGCCGATGACCCCGCCGGCTACGTCGACTTGGTAACTCACGAAATGCTTACCGCTTGCGCACCGCATGCCAGATGGATTGATGTCTTCTGCGACCGCGGCGCATTCGATGGTGACCAAGCCCGAGCAATTCTTCGGGCCGGAATTGCACAGGGGTTAATGGCTCGGGTGCACGCCAATCAGCTGCAGGCCGGGCCAGGGGTTGCTATAGCTGTCGAAATGGATGCGGCTTCGGCCGACCACTGCACCTATCTCTCCGATGCGGATATCAAACTCCTCGCCGGCAGTAATACTGTTGCCACCCTGCTGCCGGGCGCCGAGTTCTCCACCCGCTCCCCTTATCCAGCTGCCAGGCGCCTACTTGATGCCGGAGCGACCGTGGCCATCGCAACTGATTGCAACCCCGGTTCGAGTTACACCACATCAATGCCATTTTGTATCGCCATTGCGGTTCGAGAGATGCACTTGACACCTGATGAAGCAGTGTGGTCAGCGACGATGGGTGGTGCCCGCGCCCTGCGCAGGACCGATATCGGCAGGCTCACCGTGGGTGCACGGGCGGATATTCTTGCCCTCAATGCCCCCTCGCACCTGCACCTGGCCTACCGACCCGGAGTCGACCTGACACATCAGGTCTGGATCGGCGGCAGAGCGCATAGAGTCGCGTCATGAATACGGTAGCTATCGGCACCAGCGGCATCACCATGGCCAATGTCATCGCCATTGCCAGAGGGCAAGCCAGCATCTCGATCTCCGCAGCTGCCCTCGCGGCCATGGCACATAGCCGAAAGCAAATCGAGGCCCTAGCCGCAGCGAGCACCCCGGTCTATGGCGTATCCACCGGCTTCGGCGCCTTGGCGCAACGGCATATTCCTGAGGAGTTGCGCACCCAATTACAGCGTTCACTCATCCGCTCGCACGCGGCCGGCACCGGTGCGCCCGTTGAGCCTGAAGTAGTGCGCGCCACCATGTTGTTGCGCCTTAAGACGCTCGCCTCCGGTCGCACCGGCGCTCGACCGATCGTGGCGCAGACCATGGCCGCCCTGCTAAACGCCGGGATCACACCGGTGGTCTATGAGTACGGGTCACTTGGCTGCAGCGGTGATCTGGCACCCCTCGCCCACTGCGCCCTCGTCTTGATGGGTGAAGGTGAGGCCACCGACGCAAGTGGAGTGGCACGCCCCGTTGCGGAGCTGCTCGCCGCAGCCGGTATCGAACCGCTCGAGCTACACGAAAAAGAAGGCCTAGCCCTTATCAATGGCACCGATGGCATGCTCGGCATGCTAATCATGGCCATCGCCGATCTTGAGCACCTTTGCGATATGGCCGACCTAGCCGCTGCGATGAGCGTTGAGGCCTTGCTAGGTACCGATGCAGTCTTTCGGCCCGAACTGCATTTTCCGTTGCGCCCACACCCGGGTCAGGCCTTAAGTGCCGCTCGAATGTACGCCGCCCTGAGTGGCTCGGGAATCGTCACATCCCATCTAGAAAATGATGACCGCGTCCAAGATGCCTACTCACTTCGCTGCGCGCCGCAAGTGACCGGAGCCGTGCGCGACACCATCACCCACGCCCGCACCGTCGCCGAACGCGAACTGCAGGCCCAGATCGACAACCCCGTCGTTCTCGACGATGGCACGGTATCGAGTAACGGTAATTTCCACGGCGCTCCCCTTGGCTATGTACTCGACTTCTTGGCCATCGCGGTGGCCGATCTTGGATCTATTTCCGAACGGCGCACCGACCGGATGCTCGACAAGAACCGCTCGCACGGCCTGCCACCATTCTTGGCCGATGATCCCGGTGTCGACTCCGGCTTAATGATCGTCCAATACACGCAAGCCGGGTTGGTTTCGGAGAACAAGAGACTTGCGGTGCCGGCTAGTGTTGACTCCATCCCAAGTTCGGCAATGCAAGAAGACCACGTTTCGATGGGGTGGCATGCAGCCCGCAAGTTACGCACCGCGGTCGACAATCTCACCGCCATCATCGCAATCGAGATCATGACCGCGGCTCGGGCCATTGAATTGCGGGCGCCCCTTGAGCCGGCACCGCGCACCGCCCGGGTTATCGCCGAGTTACGTGAAAGCGTCCCGGGGCCCGGCCCCGACCGGTTCCTTGCACCCGAAGTTGCAGCTACCGTCGCATACGTGCGGACCGCCGACGCAACGACTCCTGCGAAAGTACGGTGATTCGGCCACTGAAACCTGGCTGGGTGAATGCGACCGCTATCTCCTAGAGAAGAAACCGCGAACCTTCTTTGCGGCGGATGTAATGCCCCGCCCGACCCATCTGGCACCCTTCTTCACCGACTTCTTCAACCTCTGCCACCAGGAGAGTCTCTGCGGCACCGGACTCGGGGGTGCGGGAGCCGGCTACCGGTAGATTCCCAAGGTGGCAACCGCGATCGTGCTCTCGCACAACGACATCGCCTACGAGTTGGGGCACCTAGAGCCTTGGCTCGCCAAGAATGGCTTCAAGGTCGCTCGAAGCTACCGCGAACTGGGCGGCCAGTTCCCCCAAGGCGATTTACTGATCGTGCTGGGTTCACCGACATCGGTTGCCTCGGGCTACTGCCAGCCACCGGCTGCGGCCGAAATAGCGATGGTGACAGCTTGGGTGGGTCAGGGCCGGCCCTACCTTGGCATCTGTTTTGGCGCCCAAGTGTTGGCGCGGGCGCTGGGTGGCACGGTGCAAAGAATGCCGGAGACCTTTCGTGGTTACACCGAAATTGATACCGCGGCAGCTCCAGCCGAGGTATTCACAGGACC
>SHUQ01000077.1 GCA_009694585.1 Candidatus Nanopelagicales bacterium
GTGCGTGAAGATCTTCGAACCACCGCTATCAATAGTGGGGCCGAGCGGGACTTGGTGACCATGGCAGCAAGTTTGACGCGGCTGGATCTAGCCACCACTGTCGCCCAAGCGGTAACCGATGGCTCCTCATCGGCGACCACTCCGGCACTGCAGGTCAGTTGCATCAATGCACTGACTGTTGGCCGCGTACGGGCCGCACGCGCTGCCTGCACTTCATAGCTCAGGCTCTAAGCACTCGACTAAATTAACGGTGATTCGAGCGCCTTAGCGAATGTCTCAACGAATACCTCAAAAGGCTGGGCCTCAGAAATCCCAAATCTGCGATCAAAAACGAAGAACGGTACCCCGGTGGCACCAAACTGCGCCGCTATCTCGAGGTCAGCCGCAACCGCACTTCGATACGAGCCAGCGGCAATCACCTCACGCGCACCTTCGGTATTCAAACCCGCAGCGCTCACGAACGGCATTAGTTCATCGACGGTGAATATCGGACTCGCATTTTCGAAATAGCCACTGAAGATCCCATCGAGGAGTTCTTGTCCACTGCCCTGCTGTTGCGCCCACAAAATCAACTGGTGGGCAAAAGCGGTATTGCCACTTTGCGTTTCAAGTAACCGCATGGTCAGACCTTCGGCCGCCCCCGCTGATTCAACCTGCCTGATAATGTTCTGCACACCCACCGCATCCAAGCCGTACTTGCTCGCCAACACATCGATCGTGAGCCTACCTTCGGAAATCGCCCCGGGATCAAGTTGAAATACTCGATGAACGACTTCAAGCTCAGGTAGCCCCGGCAGTGCAGCGATTGCTCGTTCCAGCCGCCGCTTGCCAATGAAACACCACGGGCAAACGACGTCCGCCCAAACCTCAATGATCACACTGGAGCCTAATTTGCGGCTAATAACTAGTCGGATACCCCACACACGGTGACTCCTAGTCGCTCGCCATCGGTTGCCGCCGGCGCGAGATTAGGAGCTAGGTAAGACCGTGTTGACGGTGCGCTTTCACTAGAACGAACCGCCGCCGCCGCCACCGCCGCCGCCGCCACTGAAACCGCCGCCGCCACTGAAACCAGAATCACTTGAGCGTTCGGTCATACCCGAACTGAAGTTAGACTCCATGCTCGATGACCACCCGTACATCGCATACATGCTGGCTACATAGATCCCGTAGTTCTGTAGCTCTTCGGGTCGCAGGTCGGGGAAGTTCTTCAGCCAGGTATCTTCGAGGCCAAGTACTACTGCGTATGGCAAAAAAGTCGCGAAGATGGCGGCGGGGGGTAGATTGATCTTTTGCGCAAAATCGCGGCGGGCATCGGCCGAATCCGAATTAAGTAGCCTCTTGAAGCCTTCGACTTCGCCAAGGAAAGTTGCTGAGGCTTTTGTCTGCTGCCTCGGGGTGATGATCGCACCGGCCACCCCACCGATCAGCAGACCTAGCCCGATAATGCCAAGCACCGCTCCGATGGTGAACGCCCCGGCACGGATGAGCGAAACCAATCCGCCCACCAGCATTAGCCCACCTAATGCGGCGATCAACTTATAAGGCCGGTCGGGGACTTCGCCCATTGGATTGAAACGACCCGTCGCCGTCGCCTCGGTGGCTAGCTGACTCGAAAGTGACTCGGTGGCCGCGGCCAAGATGGCGTCATACTCGCCGATCGATGCACTTGACGCACCCTTGAAGATCGCCGCAAGCAGCGCCGTCTCCCAGTCCGCCAACTCGTCATTGCCGGCGCCCGTCCAGGTTAAGTCCATGCCCCCGCCCTGGAACATTCCACCGGATTGCTCTTTTACCGTGATATGGCCACGGGCTGCTAAATCCAGCAGGGTCGCCGAATAGCCACGTGCATCTACCGTGCCATCAATCCCGGCCTGCACCTGCGCTGGGCGCAACCCCTGCGGAGGTTGGTAGCGCACCGGAGTCGCGGCGAGCACGACACCAGCACTGGTGCGCCGGCGCATTACTGCAATCACGATCGGCACGAGGATGCCGGCCACCCCGATAAGCAGTAGCAACGGGAAAAGGCCAGCTGCCCGCGCCGCATCCTCAGCACTTGGATCAGCAGTGATGTTCGGGGTCGGAGTTTGGGTGAAGCCGGTCGGCGCCCAGGCAAGCAGACCTGTCAGGCCGCCGCCTGCACTTAAATCAGCCACCATCAAAGTGGCCGCTTGAGGCCCGACATTTTCCTCAACCAGACACGACCCGGTTGAGCCCTGCGGGCCCGAGTAACACAAGGCAACTAGTGCTGGCGATGGACCGGTGATGGTGGCACTGCCCTGGTAGATCGGAAATGGCCAATGCGCGCCGATGAAATCCCAATAGAGCTCGATATCGCCCACGCTGACACCAGATGGCGAGTCCGCAGACAGATCGCCCTCCTTGATGACATCCAACGCGTCGGTGACCCGATAGGCGATGACAAAAGTATGCAGCCCTTCAATTGGCACATTTGGATCGCCGATCTGGAGGGAAAGATAAGAATCCGAGTTGGACTGCGAATACATGACGTCCCCATCGTCACGACTGATGGATTCAATCTCGACACCGTAGGTTCGAATATCACCATTAGATAGTGCATCCCGCAGCGGAATATCGCGCAGGATTCCGCGATGCACCTCATCAGTGCCCGGGTCATAGACGATCGTTTCAGTGATCAGTAGGTCGGTGTTCGGCTGCACTTGGGCAACTACGTCATAGGAAATAATCGATTCCCATGGATTTATCGACGCTTCAAGATGGGGTGCGCTGACGGCTGAAGCGACTCCAGCCGACAGCACAAATAGTGAAAGAACCCATAGTGCGAAGAAACGAAATCTTCGTGCGAGCACCTGCTAGAACTCAACCTTTGGCACAACCCGCTTGGTTTCATCGGTCTCGGCGTATACCGAACGCTCCGTGACTTTCGCGATACCGGTGAACCACATCGACGGCACCGTAACAACGGCGGTGTTCAGCGTGACCACAGTGTCGTTATAGAACTGGCGCGCAAACTGCAGTTGGCTCTCGATCTCAGACAGTTGCACCTGCAGTAGTCGAAAGTTCTCGGTGGCCGTCAACGCCGGGTAGGCCTCGGCAACGGCAAACAACTTGCCGAGCGCTTGGGTCAACATGCCGTCGGCCTCGGCCTTGGCCTCAAGGCTTTGGGCCTGCATGCCAGCGGTGCGGGCTTGGGTCACTGCTTGGAGGGTGGACGACTCAAAATCCTTGGCCCCTTGTACAGTCGACACCAGATTCGGGATCAAGTCAGCCCGCTTCGTGAGCAAGGTATCGATGTCACCGAGGGCGCCAGTACAGAGCAGATTAAGGCGGCGTAACTTATTGAACTGGCTAAATCCAACGAGCACCAAGATGATGATGAGCACCAAGATGGCGATAAGAACCCAAGTCATTTATTTACCCTTTCGTAGGCCCTAACGGTAACATCGAAGCCGCAGTCCGGCCAAGGGGTCAGGCCACGATCGGACTGAACTACCCCATAATTCGTGACCGATTAGCGACCTCTGCCGAAACTCCTAGCGCCTTGGCGGGATCGCTCACCTGGCCGGGTCGGTGGTCGGGTATTACCCCGGGAAGATGACCGAGACGGAGCTGCTGCACGCGGTGCCGATGCGCCCGGGTGCACCGCAATCCCCTCCCAGATGGCGGTGACCCCAGCCTTCTTAAGCAGCATGCGCACCTCCGCGGCTTGTTCAGGAGTAGCGATAGTTACCACCTGGCCGGCGGCACCCGCGCGCGCGGTACGACCAGATCGATGCACATATGCCTTGTGCTCCATAGGAGGATCAGCGTGCACTACCAACGGCACATCATCTACGTGAATACCACGTGCAGCAATGTCAGTTGCGACCAGTGCCGTTGCTTTACCGCTGACAAACGCAGCTAAGTTGCGCTCACGCGCGTTCTGCGACAAATTGCCATGCAGATCCACCGCACCAACTCCGGCCGCATCCAGCTTCTTCGCCAATTGCTTGGCCCGGTGCTTGGTGCGTGTGAAGACAACGACCCGACCGGCCCGCGCCATTTTGGCGATCTCCATGAGACGATCGCCCTCTTCAACAACTAAAACACGGTGCTCAAGTAATGCCGGAGCTTCGATCGCGGCCGCGTGCGAGACCGGACGCTCCAGATATCGCGTGATGAGGGTGTCAACTCCCCCGGCCAGCGTCGCAGAGAACAGCATGCGCTGCCCACCTGCTGGCGTCTTATCAAGAATACGCTTCACCATCGGCAAGAACCCTTGGTCAGCCATGTGGTCGGCTTCGTCTAAGACGGCGACCTCAATGCGATCAAGTGAAAGATCACCTTGCTTCATGTGATCAAGTAACCGGCCTGGGCAAGCAACGACAATCTCGACACCATCAGCGAAGGCTTTTCGCTGCGCACCATGGGCGACACCACCGAAGACAGTGACGGTCGACATCTTGTAGGCCGCAGCAAGTGGTGCGATGACAGCTGCAACTTGGGTTGCGAGTTCACGAGTCGGAACCAGAACAAGTGCCCGCGGGCGCCCACGCATTGGCGACACCGGCTTGGCCGCTAAGCGTGCAACCAAAGGGAGGGCAAATGCCAAAGTCTTGCCTGATCCGGTTTGACCTTGACCGAGCACATCGCGACCAGCCAGTGAATCCGGCAAGGTGGCTTCTTGGATCGGGAACGGTTCAGTTACGCCTTGGGCCGCCATGAGTTGCACAAGTCGCTCGGGTACACCGAGTTCGGCGAATCGGTTACCGGTTAAGTCGATGTTCGGTACCTGCTGGTGCACAGGCCGGTGCTTAGGTGCTGGCGCATGCGGCGCCTTCGCACCATGATGCGGCGTTTTGGCCTTGGTGGCTTCAAAAACATTTGCCACCGGCGGCTTGTTAGGCCGCCGTCGTCGGTTGCCGCTACCTATTGATGGGGTGCGGGCAGTTTGTGATGAATAAATTGGGTACTCCTTGAGGAAGGTTTCCGCGAACCTGTCGAATAAGGAGCACGCGCCGCGCTGCGGCTATAAACCAAGTGAACCCCTACTTTACCGTGCTTTCCGGCCAACCGAGTACCACCGCGCGCCGAATACTGGATAACTCACCAGCACGGCCCGTGGGTGCGCACGTTTTTGTCGTGAAATCCGCCAAAAACCGGTTTTTCACGACAATTACGCGCGCGTTCAGGTAACCCACTCGTAGCGGCCAGCTGCAGCAAAGGGTGCTGATGGGCTACTGGACGGGCTCGAGCCCGGAGACAAACTCTTTGATGTCCTTGACGGACATTCCCGCCGTGTAGACCTCAACGAAAGTGGGTTTGAGGCCCGAACTGCCCGCCGGCAAGGTCACCGTCGTATAGCCCGAGCCTTTACGCAGCAGGGCCGGATTCGACTTAGAGCAAATGCTCTTTTGCCCCTTGCACGATCCCATGATGGTTGCGGTCGCGCCGTTGACGGTGAATTTGACCACCGGGCCGACACCATCAGGACCATCTTCGCAACCGGTCTGTGATTCGTTCAAATTAATCCACCCGCTATTGCTCATCTGCGAACCGAATGACGCGATGAGCTGCTCATCTTTACCGCCACCGCAATCAATGAGCTGGAACGAAGAGCTCTTTAGATCGATGGAGGTAGTCGGGGCATAAACCGTATATGTCAGGCCAACCTGCGCCCTCTCGTACTTCGTAGGATTTGTTGCAGCTGAGGCAATGGGCTACGTGGCAAGTGCGGCCGTGGCAAGGCCGACGGCGGCGAGAAGTGACAGTGTGATGCGGGCGCGGGTTGCGCATGTAGGCATGACAGGAGAATACGGCACCGCCTTGACGATGCGCGAAACAAACCCCGTATCCTTAGGATAATGAAACAGAACGTCAGATGAACATCACCCGGACAACCCTTGTCCGCGACCTCGCCCTCGGGGTCGCCGCCGGGTTGATCTCCGGGTTTTTCGGGGTCGGCGGCGGGATCGTCGTCGTCCCGATCTTGGTAATCGCCTTGCACATCGCCCAAAAGCGGGCGCAGGCCACCTCCCTAGTCATGATCAGCTGCGGTGGGATCGCGGGCGTGATTTCTTATGCCCTCGCCAACAGCATTGCTTGGCTGCCGTCTTTGTTCATTGTCATTGGGAGCCTGACTGGTGCCTGGATCGGTGCGCACTTTGTGCAGAAACTGCCGGATCGAAAACTGCAGATGGCATTCGGGGTGTTACTGATCCTGATTGCGCTGAGGATGTTGTTCTTCTCCCCTGCTGCTTCGGCAAGTGAGGTGCCCACCCTAACCGCCCTCCTGATAATCGGTTATCTGGCCTCGGGGCTCGCAATGGGTGTCTTCTCGGCCATGCTCGGAGTTGGCGGTGGCATCTTGCTGATCCCTATCCTGATCTTCTTCTTCGGCTTCTCCCAACTCCTCGCTTCCGGAACTTCGCTACTTGTGATGATTCCGGCGGCGCTGCTCGGTGCGACGCGGTTAACGCGGGCGGGGCTGACTAATTGGCCGATGGGCCTGCGCCTCGGTGCTGGCGCTATCTGCGGCGCCTTCGCCGGTGCGATGCTCGCATTTAGAGTTTCCGGATCGGTACTGCAAATCGGCTTCGCATTGCTACTTATTGCGGTATCCACCCAGATGATTTGGCGGAGCGTGCGACATGACGCAGAAAATTAGCGCCCCTTCATGACGTGATGGGAACTCCTGTCACCAAAATCACCAATACCTCGAATGCGGCTAGAGCTTGAACCGCCAGAAAGAAAACCGAGCGCCGAGTTGGGCGAAGTGCCAAAATCAGGGCTACACCCGTCGCAAGTGGGATGAAGTAGGCGGCGACAGCGTTGATCTGGGCTACTTGAATCAGCAGGATGAAGGCGCTTAGCACGAGCAACACCAGCGCCAACCTTCTCGCGCGGCCTTCACCTAAGCGAGTCACTAATCCACCGAGACCGTGCTCTTGGTCGGTGGCCAGATCCGGCAGCGCATTAGCGAGGTGAGCCGCCACCCCGGTGCTGACGAATACCGCGATAGCCCACAGCGCTGGACCCTGCGGCGGGTCCAGGCCGAAGGCGATAAAAGGCACGACACAGGCGAAGGAAACCGCGTAAG
>SHUQ01000078.1 GCA_009694585.1 Candidatus Nanopelagicales bacterium
TACACCTCGCATCCTGATCGAGTACTTAATCCGATGATTAGAGAATCCATCACCGACCCTTGGCGAGAAGTCCAATGGGAAGAGGCCATCGGGTATGCAGCCACGAAACTCAAAGAGATTCAGGAGAAGTACGGCGTCGACAGCATCGGTGGCATCACGTCATCTAGATGCACGAACGAAGACGTTTATGTAGTTCAAAAACTCGTGCGGGCCGGATTCGGAAATAACAATGTTGATACCTGCGCCCGGGTTTGCCATTCACCAACCGGTTACGGACTAAAGCAAACCTTCGGCACCTCGGCCGGCACTCAAGACTTCAAGTCCGTTGAGAAATCCGACGTCATCTTGGTGATCGGTGCCAACCCGACGGAGGCCCACCCCGTCTTTGGCTCGAGGATGAAGCGCCGACTTCGGGCCGGAGCGAAATTGATCGTTATTGACCCGCGCCGCACCGACATCGTGCGCTCACCACACATCGAAGCTGACTATCACCTGCAACTGCAACCCGGTACCAATGTCGCTGTCGTCAATGCTTTAGCTCACGTCATCTTTACTGAAGGGCTATTCGACGAGGCGTTCGTGGCTAGTCGCTGTGATGACGAGTCATTCGCGGCCTGGGCGGAGTTCATCAAACTCTCGGAAAACAGCCCGGAGGCTGTTGCCAAAGAATCCGGGGTTCCTGCCGAAGAAATCAGGGGAGCAGCTCGCCTCTACGCCGCCGGACCAAACTCCGCGATCTACTACGGCCTTGGTGTTACCGAACATAGCCAAGGCTCGACCATGGTTATGGGCATGGCCAACCTTGCCATGCTCACCGGAAACATTGGTCGAGCTGGAGTGGGAGTCAGCCCGCTGCGCGGACAGAACAATGTGCAGGGCTCCTGCGACATGGGTTCGTTCCCGCATGAGTTCAGCGGCTACCGACATGTTTCTGACGACACCGTGCGCGAGCAATTCGAGACTCTCTGGGGCCGCGAACTGCAATCGGCTCCCGGGCTTCGCATACCTAATATGCTCGATGCGGCAGTTGTTGGAAGCTTCCGCGGTATCTACATCCAAGGTGAAGACATCGCTCAGTCTGATCCGAACACCACGCATGTCACAAATGCTCTCGCTGCAATGGATTTAGTTATCGTGCAGGACCTATTCCTTAACGAGACAGCCGCCTTCGCCCATGTCTTCTTGCCCGGTACCTCATTCCTTGAAAAGGATGGCACTTTCACGAACGCTGAGCGCCGTATCAATCGGGTGCGCCCGATCATGGCCAGCCGTACCGGTAAATCCGAATGGGAAGTCACCTGCGATCTAGCAAAGGCGCTCGGTTACCCGATGCACTACAACAATGCCTCCGAAATCATGGACGAAATCGCACAAATCACCCCGACTTTCGCGGGGGTCTCCTTCGCGAAGCTAGACGAATTGGGCAGCATCCAGTGGCCTTGCAACGCTGCGCATCCTGAAGGCACACCAACAATGCATGTGGGTGAATTCACCCGAGGCGAGGGTAGGTTCATTGCGACTCCCTATGTGCCAACCCCTGAACGTTCGACCCGGCGCTACCCGTTGCTGCTAACCACGGGTCGAGCCGTCAGCCAATACAACGTGGGAGCGCAAACCAGACGCACCGCCAATGTGATCTGGCAATCCGAAGATTTCTTGGATATTCATGAGTCAGATGCCGAACTGCGCGGAATCACTGATGGGTCTTGGATCGAACTAGCTAGCCGGGTTGGCAAGACAAGGGTGCGCGCTCGCATCTCTAATCGCGTGCCTCCCGGCGTGGTTTACACGACATTCCACTTCCCGGTCAGCGGAGCCAATGTCGTAACCACCGAATACTCAGATTGGGCGACCAACTGCCCTGAGTACAAAGTCACCGCCGTAGAGGTACGACCCACCCTCCAGGCCGGTGGGGTGGCATCAGCCCAAGATCTGGGTCTGGAAGAGATCCGTGTCGAAGTGCACGAGGACGCCACCGCCACCTTGGTGCGCATGGCAAATGAAATATCCTCAAATAGCAACCACCTGCATCAACTCGCCGCTATCGAGGCGGTGGCAACCCACCTGAGGATGTTCTGGGCCCCACAAATGATCGAGGATCTAGCCTCCTATGCAACAGCCCATCCCGAGGCGTTGCAGGACGTGGCAATCGCCGCGCTCGGGCAACTGCCTACTGCGATGGCGAACTAACTCCACTACGCTCAGCACCACACCAGTTTGCTGATGCTTTGATCTCTGCATGGAGGTACCTTGCTTCTTCGCGCTGTGATCGGTGTAATCCTCACGATCATCCTCCTCGGGCTCGCGGCAAAGCGCGGATTCTTCCTCTTCACGCTGGTTAGCACCGGAAAACCAGCGGTTGGCCGCACCAAGAACGCGCCGCGTCGGGTAGAGGCCGAGGCCACCGAGGTGCTGGGCCAGCGCAAATTACTTAAGTGGGCAGTACCCGGTATCGCGCACGTATTTGCGTTCTGGGGTTTCCTGGTTCTTAGCCTGACGATCTTGGAGGCCTACGGCGCCCTATTCATTGCGGACTTCGGTATTCCAGTAGTCGGAAGTTGGGCGATCATTGGCTTCCTGGAAGATCTATTCGGAGTTCTAGTTCTAGTCGGCATTGGCCTATTCGCGATCATTCGCATCACCAATAATCCGGCCAAGGAAGGTCGCGCGTCGCGGTTTTTCGGCAGCCATACCAAGGGTGCTTGGCTCATCTTGTTCATGATCTTCAACGTGGTCTGGACTTTGTTCCTCTACCGCGGTGCCCAAGCGGCCCTTGGCAACCTCCCATTCGAGAGTGGCGCCTTCTTCTCCGACTGGGTCGGGTCTTGGTTTGCCGGCCTGAGTGAAGAAACCCTTGTTGTCATCGAGACGGTTGGCATCTGGTTGCAAATCGGTGTAGTGCTGGTGTTCTTGCTGATCGTGCTGCATTCCAAGCACCTGCATATCGCGACTGCGCCGGTGAACGTCTACACCTCGCGCCGGCCCGATGCACTCGGCCCGCTGTTACCAATCTACTACAAGGGCGCTCCGGTCAACTTCGAGGATCCACCCGATGATGCACTGTTCGGTAAAGGCCATATCTCTGACTTCACCTGGAAGAACTACATCGACTTCATGGCTTGCACCGAGTGTGGTCGCTGCCAGTCACAGTGCCCGGCCTGGAACACCGGCAAGCCGCTGAGCCCCAAACTCATCATCATGGATCTACGCGAGAACCTTTTCGCATCTGCCCCTTATCTTGAAGCCGGACGCCTATTTAGTAAGTACCAGGGCAAGGAAGCCGAGCCCGGTGAGTTACTTTCCGAAGCCCTTGCTTATGTCTCGCCAGAAGTCCAAGGTGAGGTGCAGCGCCCATTCATTGGTTCGCGCGAAGGCAGCGAGCATGCAGGTGATGACGGCTACACCTTCGACGGTCACCGCACCACCGGCCTTGAACTGCCGATCATTGACGAAGCTGCGCTGTGGAGTTGCACGATGTGCGGCGCCTGCGTAAATCAGTGCCCGGTGGATATCGAACATATTGACCATATCGCCGACATGCGCCGCAATCAGGTGATGATCGCTACCGAATTCCCCAGTGAACTCAACGGCATGTTCAAGAACATTGAAGCCAAGGGCAACCCATGGGGCATGAATGCCGCAGACCGCAATGGCTGGATCACCGAGGTTGATTTTGAGGTGAACGTCTTTGGGATGAATGGCGAGGACGCTATCCCCGAGGATGTCGACTATCTATTTTGGGTTGGCTGCGCCGGTGCATTCGAAGACCGGGCCAAGCGCACCACCAAAGCTGTTGCTGAACTACTGCACATTGCCGGCGTGAATTTCATGGTGCTCGGTGAGGGCGAGACCTGCACCGGTGATCCAGCGCGCCGCGCAGGTAATGAGTTCTTGTTCCAGATGCAGGGCATGCAAAATGTTGAAGTATTAAACGAGATCAAGGCGAAGAAGATCGTCGTAACCTGCCCCCACTGCTTGAACACCCTAAAACGCGAGTATCCACAACTTGGTGGCAACTACGAAGTGGTTCACCACACACAGTTACTCAATGAGCTGGTTAAGGACGGCCGCTTGACACCCGTGAGCAAGATTGAGGAGAAAGTCACCTATCACGATCCGTGCTATCTGGGCCGTCATAACAAGGTCTATGTGCCACCGCGCGATCTCATTGACGCCACCGGTGTTGACCGAGTCGAGATGGAGCGCCATGGCGATAAATCCTTCTGCTGTGGCGCCGGTGGTGCCCGTATGTGGATGGAAGAAAAGATCGGCACCAAGGTAAACATGAATCGCGGTGATGAGGCCATCGCGACCGGAGCTGCGAAGATCGCCGTCGCCTGCCCGTTCTGTTCGGTGATGCTCAATGACGCGGTTACCACCCGCCAACAAGAAGGTGGCGCTGCCGGGGTTGAGGTTGTCGACGTTGCGACACTTTTGCTTTCAGCAAGTAAGGGCTAGCAGCACCTATCCGGCCTTGACGCGGGCTGTGAGACCAGCTTCATCTGACAGCTGTACATGATTTTCCCTCGGAACTAATCGCAAGTCGACATCTAATGCCACTAATAGCCGCGTGAGGGTAGCGGTAGTCGGCGAGGTTAAACCTCTTTCAATTCGACTTATTTCGCATTGGGTGACCCCGGAGATTTGAGTCAAGGCCGCCTGGGTCAAGCGGCGTGCCTTTCGAGCATGAGCCAATTCGGCGCACAAGCCCAGAGCTTTCGCGCGCGCCCGGTGATCGAGTAGTTCCGCAGGCGACATGCCGTCCTCGACGTCGGCTACAAAACTTCGCCAACTAGGTGCCATAACGCCTCCTTAATTATACAGAAGTCCATATATTATCACTTGTTTCACTGTTTTCCAAATCCCCGAAGCCGACCCCGTGCGGTCGCGATTTCGCGTTGTTGTCGTCGCTTACTTGGATCACGGCCTTTGTCATATCCACCCAATATGAGCACCTGCTGACTCCCATGAAAATGCACGAAGACCCGCAAGAGTGCATCTTGCCCAACACCTGTTAGTCGCCCACGAATTCGTAACTCACACAGCCCGCTTCCCAATGACTTCGGCAATGGCGTCCCCAATAACATCGGGCCTCGCACCTCAATGGATGCTGATACGAAACGCGCAACCAACTCGCGTTTCGAAGGTGATAGGTCGTTCAGCCATCTGTCCACAGGGGCGCGCCAGCTCCTAAAGGCAGGCTGTGGACGAGCTAGTCGCTAAACGTCAGTGCGGTGGAAGTTCGCAAACGATCGACTCGCTGTCGGCCCGCGCTGGCCTTGATAACGCGAGCCATATTTCGCCGAGCCGTACGGGTGCTCCGCCGGGCTAGATAGCCGGAACAAACACAATTGGCCGATTTTCATTCCCGGATACAAAATGATCGGCAAGGTAGCGACATTGGAAAGTTCGAGAGTGACGTGACCAGAAAACCCTGGGTCAATAAACCCAGCGGTTGAATGGGTAAGCAGCCCCAGGCGACCTAGCGACGACTTACCTTCGAGCCGACCGGCAATGTCATCGGGCAAGGTCACAACTTCATAGGTTGAGCCCAAGACAAACTCACCGGGGTGCAAAATGAACGGGTCGTCACCTTCTGGCTCAATCAACCGCGTGAGGTCAGGCTGCTCGATGCTTGGATCAATATGCGGGTAGCGATGATTCTCAAAAACTCGGAAGAGGCGATCAAGACGCACATCAATACTGGATGGCTGAATCATCCCCGGATCAAAGGGCTCGATGGCAACACGGGCGGCGGCTATCTCAGCCTTGATATCCCGATCGGAAAGAAGCACCCGCAAAGGGTACCAACACCAGGCATTACCCGATGAGTTGATCTAGCCGTCGAAAGCAGATAGGTCATCTGGAGCGTCCGCGGCGCAGGCTTCAAGGGCCGCCAGTGGAACTATGCGAAGTGCCTGTTCATTTGTTGCTCGAAGCAACACCGGCGATGAAACACCGGCCGAGTAGGACTGCAGCCACCGCCCCGCGCATACCGCCCACCGATCCCCGGCGGTAAGACCCGGAAAGCCGTACTGGGGGATCGGGGTGCTGAGGTCATTGCCAATGGCCTCTTGGTGAGCCAGAAACTCCGCGGTAACCACCACGCACACCGTGTGTGAACCAAGATCATCGGGCCCCGTATTGCAGAAGCCATCACGGTAGAACCCGGTTAACGGCTCGAGACTACAAATCTCTAAATCGGACCCAAGCACATTGCGTTGCCCCATGGGTGAAAACTATCGCTCTAAGCGATCATTCGCTGACAATTTCGGTGGGGACACCGAGATTGAAATCAGGCTGTGGCAGTTTCACCAGGTAAACCGTCGCAAGGATCAAGAGCACTAAACCAAGGCTGATCAACCCGTACCGCAGTGAAACCATCGTGAAAGTGCTGCCAATCCCGACCAGGAACAAGACGCCAGCTAGCAGCACCGTCAGCCGAATATATTTATCCGACAATATGCCCAGTTTCACTCCTTCGATATGACTTGCTTCCGCCTTGATACTTAGGGCATTGCCCTCATCAAGTAATGGTTTTGTGTACTCCGCCATGTCAAATGGAGTTGCCGGAGCTTCAAGATTCGTTTCGGGATTCGTGGCCAACCACGCCCTAAAGGCGATCTTCAGATCCGGTTGAAACCGTTGCTCGGCAAACGCGATTGCGCTCGAGTCACCTGACGACTTCGCCTGCAACCAGGAAAAGAAAGCTGATTCGTCGAAGTTCTGTTCTTCATTAGATTCAATAGCCTTGGCGTCAGCGTCGGTCTCTGCCAAAGATGATTCAGCAAATGCCACTCGAGATTCAGTGCCGTAGGAAGCGGCCGCGAACCCTGACCACGCCGCCATCACTGTTACGGCGGCCAACAAAACCGCCTCCGCAATCTGCACGATGCGCCAGTGCCCGGCCGGTTGCCCATGCGCATTGGTGTGCTCTTGGTGCCGGTGGGCCTCGTGTGCCACCTCAATCGGCGACAATGACTCTCCCATTGCGACCCCACTGCCCTTCGTGATTCCGATAGTGAACAACCAGAT
>SHUQ01000008.1 GCA_009694585.1 Candidatus Nanopelagicales bacterium
GGTCAAAGTTGCTACCCAGACGCCACCGGTGCGATCGGGTCGCCGGGTTATCTTCCTTACCCTTGACGACAGCACCGGGCCGATTGACGCAACTTTCTTCGAGGATGTTCAGGGTGCATATGCGAGCACCGTCTTTAGCTCGTGGTTGGTTTTGGTGCGGGGTCACGTTCGGCGCACCGGGCCGCAGGGTGTTTCAATCCGGGCTACCGGGTGCTGGGGTTTGGGTTTGATTCGAGAACACTGGCGCACGGGGGGGTCCAGTGCAGTTTTTCAGCTGTTAGCAGTCGACCGCCAAATAGCCCAGGATCCGGTTCGAAATCGGGTACTCGTGCACCCAAGTGAGGTTCGGCAATCCCCTTATGCGGATGTGCGCCCGGCCGGCCCCCATGTTGGTGGAAGATGGTCGGTATGAGCCGCAGTCAGGTGCGCCGATCAACCGGCACCGGGAAGAGTGGCGCGCGCAATTACGGCGACGACACCGGTTGCACCATCTTGCACATAGACATGGACGCATTCTTCGCGCTCGTTGAGTTGCGCACTAGACCAGAACTTCGTGGCAAGCCGGTCATCGTTGGTGGGGGGAGTAGAGGGGTGGTGCTCTCGGCGACCTATGAAGCTCGCGCCTTAGGCGTGCACTCGGCAATGCCCATGTCCAGGGCTCGGCGTCTTGCCCCGCAAGCGGTAGTTATTGCCCCCGACCATCGCCGATACGCCGAAGTAAGCCGCAATGTGCTGGCTCTATTCAACTCGATCACCCCGTTAGTCGAGCCGCTGAGCCTCGATGAAGCATTTCTGGATATCTCCGGGACTATCAGGCGGCTGGGTTCACCAATCACAATTGCTGAACTAATTCGCTCGCGGGTCGTCGACGAGCAGGGCATCACCTGTTCGGTTGGGATCGCCACCACGAAATTTGTTGCGAAAATCGCATCGGCGCGGTGTAAGCCAGATGGGGTCTTAGTGGTGCCGGCCGATCAGGTGCTTGCCTTCTTGCATCCTTTGTCGGTTTCGGTCTTATGGGGTGTTGGCGAACGCACCGAGGAACAATTGACGCGGCTGGGGCTTTATACGGTCGGTGATATCGCCAATACGCCGATAACTACTTTGCGGCGCGCATTAGGTCAGGCAACCGGCTCACATCTGCACACTTTGGCGTGGGGGATTGACCCGCGCGGGGTCACCCCGGATGAGCCCGAGAAGAGCATTAGTGCCGAAGAAACTTTCAGCCACGATATTGATGACCCAGAGCTGATTTACGCCAAACTCCTACACCTTGCCGATGAAGTGGGCACCAGGGTTCGCATCGCCGGATATGTCAGCCGCACCATCGCCATCAAAGTCCGCTTTTCGGATTTCACCACAGTTTCACGCTCACGCACCCTGACCAGCCCTACCGATGTCACCCAGGAGCTCTATGAGACTGCCCGGGCCCTTTATGACAGTTTGGGGCTGGAGCGGGTTCGGGTCCGCTTGGTCGGGGTGCGGGCCGAGGGACTGCGGGCCGCCGATGGGGCTGCCCAGCAGTTGGTTTTGGGGGCTCCAGACCATGGCCGGCGTGAGGCGGAGGTGGCGGTAGACGCGCTTCGGGTCCGATTTGGGGCTGACGCGGTGCTCCCAGGACGCTTGGTGGAGCGAGCCGATCGGGCAGAAAATTTGACCGAATGAGGCGGGTGGGTTTCGCTTCTGGCCAGTCCCGCCTATTCTGTGTCTTAGCAGGTAAATCCGACCTGAGGTGCGAAAGGAGCAGCGGTGCCACTTTCTGAGCATGAGCAACGCCTCCTGGAGCAAATGGAAAAAGCCCTCTACGCCGAGGATCCGAAGTTTGCGACAAGTTTGCGGTCTGCCACTGGCCGAGCGTCACGTGGCCGCGCCGCCCTTGGTGTCCTTGGTGTGCTGGTCGGCATGGGCATGATTTTGGCAGGTGTGGCAACCATGATGATCGCCCTTGGTATCGTCGGATTTACGTTGATGCTGGTTAGCGCGTTCATCGCTTATTCGGCATTCAAGGCCCCGGCTACTGTTTCGATAGAAACTGAGACACCAGTAGCGCCGCGTAAAGCAAAATCCTCAAATGGATTTATGGATCGCATGGAAGGCCGTTGGCGTAACCGCGGTGATGGAACACCCGGTCAATAGTCCATACTTGCCCGCATGGCCACTTCTGATTCCGTAAAGCCAGCCGTCCTCGGACTTTTCTTCGAAGATTTCGTGGTGGGTACCACCTACCAACATCCGTTTGGGCGCACCATTTCTGAAGCTGACTCGACATGGTTCACGCTATTGACCTGCAACACGAATCAGAACCACTTCAACGCTGACCTTGCCAAGAGCAACCCGATCACCGGCGGGCGGGTCATCGTCAACTCTGGTTTTACTGTTGCACTAGTTCTGGGCTTGTCGGTAATTGATATGAGCCAAAACGCCGTAGCGAATCTCGGCTGGACCGATATCAAGTTGACCCATCCGGTCTATATCGGCGACACCTTGTATGCCGAGTCAATTTGCCTTGAAAAGCGTGAGAGTTCATCGCGGCCTGAACTTGGCATTATTCGAATGAAGACCCGTGGTTTGAATCAAGATGGTGATGAGATCGTGTCGTGGTTCCGGTCAGTGATGGTTCCCAAGCGCTCTTCGGGTATTGGCCAAAATTATTTCCCGACTGCAAAGTCTGGCCCACTTACCCCATAATGGGCTAACTGATCGGGGTGCCAGCTGGTGGGCTCACCGGGGGCGCAACATTACAGGTGCGCGTTGGTGGTCGCCCGGCGAATCGGTCAGCTATCCAGCCCACGACGGTGGGCCCGATTGTCATGGCGGTGGCTTGATGGCTAACAACGCCTATCCATAGCATCTCGATCATTGAATCCGCTTTGCACCACTTTTCCTGAAGCACCGCATTTGGCCAAGGAAGAACCACGGCGTCAGCCGTGCTCTGCCCGATGAAAACTGGCATTGATGCTGGAAGTGGTGGTGGGGTTTGCTCACGTGCTTTCACCCCCCATTCAGTGTCAGTTAGATTCTTGACAAAGAACTCTTGGCCGACATCGGTTCGTACGGAACCTTCGATTGCGGCCGCTGTGATGCACTCCTTTGCCAATCGAGCGCTATTTGCCTGGCCTTCGGCAGAGATGTAGCCATCGAGTGGTAGAGCTGGGTAAACAACCGGCCAAGATTCGACGACCTCTGAGCCAATCGCCCAGCCAACGGCGGTGTTCCATTGCGCACCCATTATGAGGTCGAGTTCACCGGCAGGGGCGGCTGCTGCGACCCCGATTAAATTTAGCTCAGGAGCCAATTTGGGCGCCAGATGGCCAGACCACAGCGATGAGTGCCCGCCTTGGGAGTGGCCCCAAACCACGTAGTCGGTGCCCGCTTTCGCTGCCGGGAATTCGCGCATCGCGCGAACTGAGTTAACAACGTCACGCACCTCGGCCTGTGCTACTAGAAACAGATTCGGCCCCGGAGTTCCCAGGCCCGCATAATCGGTTGAGACAACCACCCAGCCAAGCTGCATCATCTGATCGAGCCAGTTCGTGGTGTCCTGCAGCGGATTAGTAGATCGAGATGGGGCGCAAGCATAACCTTGGCCCACGGTGCCGTGCGCCCATGCAACAACCTTGCGGCCACCTGCTGGCGCGGGGCCGTCGGGGATGAACATCATGCCGCCAGAAACCGCTGGAGTTCCATCCGGGCGCTGCGTGGTGTAGAGCATCCGGTAAGCGGTGGCACCAGGAAGGTCAACGGCTAAAGGATCGCTGCGAATCAGCGTTCCGAGTTTGGCCGGTATGGGGCTAGGAGGGGTGTAAAAAGCGTCCAGCCCACTTTGAGTGGTCGCCGTTTCCCGGGTTGTGGCAACATAGGCCGCGACCAAAGCCATCAGCAGTGCAAAAATAACCGCACCAACCACGAGCACGGTCCACTTAAAGGCGCGCATGGGGTGCAGGATATCTGGTTGGAGTTGATCGGTGGGCCCACTGGTGGGCGGTAGGCACCTAATCGAGCCTCGGCCCGCGTTTAAGACATGATTGGCCCATGACAATCCCGGGGGAAGAGCCCGAACAGGTGGCTAAGCAGGAGGTGGTCCTCGTCGTCAACCCGCTGTCTAGTTCCAAGATGCAGACCACGAATCCACTTATTGAGTTAGTTGGGGTGGCCGCGGGTTTAATCGGAGCGGTGAACTCGGTAATAGAACAAACAGTTGTTGCGGGGGTAACTGCCGCCTTGGATCGAGTGGTACCAATCGCAGTTAACTCCGTAGTGGATCGCATGGACCTGACTCAGATTGTGCTGGACCGCGTTGACATCGATGCCATCGTTGCAAGGGCGAATATGAATGAGATTATCAACCGCGTGCCGATGATTGATATCGCGAATTACATAATTGACGAAATTGATTTGCCGAAAATCATTCGGGAGTCCACCGGGGGTATTGCTGCTGACGCGGTCAATGCGGCGAGGATGCAATCTCTCTCGCTTGATGAATTCATTAATAAGATTGCAGATTCAGTAATGTTTCGACGAAAGGGACGTAATGTCGAGTCACCTACGAACGCTGATTCTGAAGGTGATGAATGACAAGTTTTGAAAAGTTTAGACAGCAATTGGCTGCTGGTGAGGTACGAAACCCAGCACAGGTAGTCATACCCGAAAAGGCTAAACCAAAGCAAGGACACCGTTCAGGAATTGTGACCCGGGCTATTGCGGTGGCCATTGATATTTCGGTCGTCATAATTGTGATGCTGATCAATTATGGGCTGCTTTGGTTGTTCTTGCTGTTGGTAGCGCCGATTCATTTATTCGAAATGCCAGCAGCATCCTGGTTCTTCTTGGCGGGGTTTGTGTTGCTTTGGGCGTACTGGACTGCAGCGTGGGCGCTGTCGGGGCGCACCCTAGGTAATCACCTGATGGGGATACAAGTCGTGGACTACAAAGGTGCACGCCTAACTTGGCCACTTTCGGCACTTAGGTCAATATTATCGATGGTATTTCCAATTGGGCTGCTCTGGGTGGTAGTTAGTCCGACTAACCGCTCAATCCAGGACACCATTTTGCGCACCAGCGTGGTGCATAACTGGTCGGTCACGCTTGATGACCCGTTCGTCAGGGGATAATCTTCACTGTTCGAGCACGATCCACCAGCACAATCCACTCCTGGCCGGGCTTAAATGGCATTGGCGTGCCATCAGCAAGTGCGAATGTGGTGCCTAGTTCTTCGCTTGGACGATTCCAGACGACATCCCAAACTTGACCGTCACGCAGGACCGAAGCTTTACCGGTATCAACCGTTTTGGTTAGCGGAGTGCGGCCACCGCTATGGTCGTGATACCCGGAGTCGGTTTGCTGCACGTATTGGATAACAATCGTGCTGGCCTGCTGGCTGCCGTCAATTTCTTCACCCTTAGCAGGTTTGCCATTGAGGCGGACTTTGTAGTTACCCGTGATCGGGTCGTAAACGAAACGCGCGCTCGAGTAGGGCCACTCCGCGGTTACCTTGCTGGCCGGCCTGCCGCCAAGTGGAGCGGCCTCGGCAAAAAGAAAGCCGATATCGGTGCTCACCGAGACATTAGGCGCCCGTTCCAACATCACATTGCCATCAGCAAAGTAGTTATATGGAGCTGGTCTCCTTGAGTCGCGTGAATACCCTTCGCCACCTTTGTTCGCTGAAACATCCTCAAAAGACGCGGCCTCGAGTTTGGGCCATAGTTTTTGCTGTGCACCGGAGAAAGCAAATGCCGGGCTACCGTACTGAGCCAGTAGGTCGATGTCGGTAATGCGAGCAGAACGAACCGGGCCAATTCGATCCGGAATTGCAGAGGAGAACACCGCGGCAATTCGAGTCATGCCCCATTCCACCTCTTCGATGTAGACGACATCAGCTGAGCTAAGGCCGGCATGGGGTTGGGCATTTGGCGTGTTATCGAGTTTGACTACTAACACCGGCTTCGGGGTCGGTTCGGGTAGCCCGGTCAATGGGGAGAGTAGAACAATGGGTGTGGGTGTGGGACTAGGAGTGGGCACTTGGGCTGAACTTGTGGCCGGCGCAGTTGGCGCAGAACTTGCGGCCGGGGCGCTGCTAGCCGGAGAGTTACTCGCCATGTTGGCCGAGGAGTCACCACTACACGAGGCCAGAAGAATGGTGACAGCCATTGCACCTAGACCCGCGCGGACGCTGTTACCCGAAGCTTTCAGCATGACGGCACTCTACGTGCTGGGACCTGGCTAGCCGCTCCAGTGCGCACTCCGCGATAGTTGAGTCGTGACCACTGCTTCAACCGCTGCCCCCACCTTGCGGGTTGAACGCGCACTGCTACGCGCTCACGGCGGTCTACTCGCGGCAATTGACGAGGTCGGTCGAGGCGCACTGGCCGGGCCGGTTAGCGTGGGCGTCGTGGTCGTATCCGCCCACACCACCTCGGCTCCCGATGGGGTGCGTGACTCGAAGTTACTAGCTGTTCAACGTCGAGTCGAGTTAGCTCCGCTCATTGTGCAGTGGTGTGTGGCGTCCCATGTTGGTCATGCCACCAATTCGGAGATTGATGAAATCGGGATCATTGCGGCACTTAGGCTCGCGGGGCGAAGGGCCTTGGTGGCCCTAGCTGATGCGGACATATTGCCATCGGTGGTGCTACTTGATGGCAGTCACGATTGGCTGACTCCACCCCGCCCTAGTTTGTTCGATGATTTCACCGATGATTGGCTCCCACCTCCGGTCGTGATGAAAGTCAAGGCGGATATGACGTGCTCCGCGGTGGCTGCGGCGAGTGTTTTGGCCAAAGTTGAACGCGATGCGCAAATGGTTCAGCACTCGAAGGACTATCCGGTTTATGGCTGGGATGGCAATAAGGGTTACGCGGCGCCGGGGCATCTGGCGGCGTTGCGCGATGCCGGACCCACACCGCTGCATCGGATCTCCTGGAATCTACCGGGTGTCAGTTAGCACTTATCCCCAACATCGCCCTGTTTTTAGTCCCCATCCACAGGTGGCATTAGCGCGCTAGCGATCAAGTTCCGCACGCACGAGAGTGCGCGCAGGGGGTGGTGGCGATGCTTCGAAAAGATGCACTAGGCCAATACGGCGAAGAAGTAGCTGCACGCTATCTAAGTGGCCTAGGGTTGAAGGTAATTGAACGAAATTGGCGCTGTGATTGCGGCGAGATCGACATTGTCGCAAGTGAAGGCAATGCGCTCGTGGTGTGTGAGGTTAAAACTCGAAGCAGTGAAGCGTTCGGCACGCCATTCGAGGCCATCACCCAACGCAAGTTACGCCGGTTACGGCAATTGGCCACCAAGTGGCTCGAAGCCCACCAGATTTATGCACCGGTGGTGCGAATTGACGTCATCGGAATCGTGCAGGCCGCCATCGGGCCGCCAGATATCAAGCACCTACGTGGAGTTGAGTGAATATGGTTGCCCAGGTCAAAGGTGTTGTGGTTTCAGGTGTTGCCGGTTTGGTTATTCGAGTTGAAGTAGAGGTAGCCCAGGGCCTGCCGAGTGTTGGGGTGATCGGGTTAGCGGATGCGGCTGTCGGCGAATCTAAATGGCGGGTTCGCTCCGCGATCGGTAATGCCGGATGCAAATGGCCAGCTGCGCGGGTGACCATTGGCCTCTCCCCAGCTGACATCCCTAAACACGGCACCAGTTTGGATTTACCTATCGCGGTCGGGGTGCTCCTTGCGACGGAGCAAATACCAAAGGACTGTGCCCGCGATGCAACTTTCATTGGTGAACTGGGTTTGGACGGCGCTCTACGACCATTCCGCGCAGCTTTACCCGCGGCTATCGCAGCGAAACGATGCGGTATCAGTCGCGTTTATGTCGCCCCGGGTAGTGCTCGGCAGGTGGCGGTGGTCCCGGGTGTCGAAGTGGTTGTCATTCGCGACCTTGAGCACTTGGTGTCGGTGCTTAGAGGTGAATCCTTAGCTGATGCCATACCTGAGGCAGATGCGATTGGCGCGATGACTTCGACCGTCGATATGTGCGATATTCGCGGCCACGCCCATGGTCGATTTGCACTTGAAGTGGCTGCCGCCGGGAGTCACCACCTATCACTTTTAGGTCCACCCGGTGTTGGCAAAACGATGCTGGCGGAACGACTGCCAACGATCTTGCCGGATCTTGATGAGCAAACTGCAATTGATGTCACATCGATTCATGCCGTGGCAGGACGGTTGCCACTAGCGGCTGGGCTGGTTCGGCGGCCACCATTTGAAGCACCCCATCACTCGGCCTCGGCAACTGCACTATTGGGCACGGTCCGTGGCCGCCACACCATCCCGGGTGCACTGACACTGGCGCACGGTGGCGTACTTTTTCTGGACGAAGCACCAGAGTTCAGCCGTCCCTGCCTAGAAGGTTTACGACAACCGATGGAGTCGGGAATAGTGCGAATTATGCGGGCTGCAGAAAGTGTCGATCTACCTGCACAATTTCAATTAGTTCTGGCGGCTAACCCGTGCCCATGTGGTTTTGCAGTCGGCAAGGGTGCCTCGTGCAGATGCACGGCGATGGCAAAGCGGCGTTACGGCGAACGTTTATCGGGGCCTTTACGTGATCGAATCGATATTCGTTTGGAGGTACTGCGACCAACAATGGGTGAATTGGCGGCTCAAGTCGGTGACAGCAGTGTGCAGATTGCTGAACGTGTTAGTCGGGCACGCACTAGAGCAGCCGTTCGTTTTCGTGAAATGCCGTGGTCGGTAAATTCCCACCTGCCAGCAGGGGAGTTACGTCGAAAGTGGGCTCCGGATGCAAGCGGCTGCGCCCTATTAATCGAGGCTGAACGCGGTGGTTTGAGTCTGCGCGGGGCAGATCGCGTGATGCGAGTTGCCTGGACCCTCGCGGACTTGTGCGAGGTCGATGTACCTAGCCGCGATCACATTGCGATGGCCCTTGGCTTAAGGGGTGCAGATCGCGGGCCAACAGATGATTGAGGCCGAACGTGATGCGCTGATTAGTTTGGCGCACTTGGGCGAACCCGGGGATCAAGTACTTGGTGCGTATGTGCGAAAGCACGGGCCGGTTGCAGCTGTTGAAGCAATCAAAGCGCGTAAGAGCGGTCTACGTGATGGGGCGGGCCTTTATGCGCGCCTTGGGCTCGCGGATCCGGTGATCGCACGTGAAAAATGCCGGCGTATCGGCGCACAGCTAATCACTCGGGGGACAGTTGACTGGCCAACCCAACTTGATGATCTAGGTGATGCGGCTCCGTTTGCCTTGTGGGTCCAAGGTGTTGCTGGCCTTCGGCTCGTGGCATTGCGGTCGCTAGCAGTTGTTGGCGCCAGGGCCTCAACTTCATATGGTGAAACCGTCTGCCGTGACTGGTGCGCGACTTTTGCTGATACTGGTTGGACCGTGGTGTCGGGTGGAGCGTATGGCATCGATGCGGCTGCTCATCGCGGTGCACTCTCCGCAAATGGCGTAACGGTGTGTGTGCTGGCAAGTGGTGTTGATGTTGCTTACCCGAAAACCCATGAAGCTTTGATTGCCCGCATCGCTGATGAGGGTGTGGTTGTCAGTGAGTCGCCGCCAGGTGAGGGTGCGCGCCGGCATAGGTTCTTGAGCCGTAATCGAATTATTGCCGCTTTGACTAGAGCGACGGTTGTTATAGAAGCTTCGGTTCGATCCGGAACAACTTCGACCGCAAACGCTGCAATGCAACTGAATCGACATGTACTCGCAGTACCGGGGCCGGTCTCCTCGCCGATGTCTGCAGGTTGCCACAATCTAATTCGCGAACAAGGAGCCATCTTGGCCTCCTGCCCAGAAGATGTCCTTGAAGTGCTCGGTCCACTATCTGCCTCTGTTTCGCGTGGTGGCCCAGATCAACAGTTTTGGGTGGTGCCCCACAAGTTGACCGATGACCTTTCAGCCCGTGAAATGCGAGTGCTGGATGCATTTCCCAATCGCGGTGAGGTGTCACTTAATCAATTGGTCTGCGATGCGGGGCTGGGCCCGATGGACGTCTCGGCGGCCCTTGGGATATTGACAGCCGGGGGTTTTGTTCAGCCAAGTGGCATGAGTTGGACCCGCGCTGGGCGCGCCTGAAGCATCAAACCGTCCACTGTTGTCACGATGGTGGTATGCCGGGCAAATGCGAGACCTCGATAGACCTTGATGGGGCCTATGAGGGTTTCACCGTTTATCTACGCGATGAACGAGGTCGGAGCCCGCATACCGTCCGTGCGTATCTAGCCGACCTTCGGGACCTATTCAATTTCTCTGTTGGAAAAGGCTGCAACCGGCCGAGCGATCTCACCTTGCCGTTACTTCGAGCTTGGTTGGCGACGCTGCACGGTGCCGGCCAGTCCCGGGCGACCATTGCCAGAAAGGCCGCATCGGCGCGGGCGTTCACGGCTTGGGCTTTACGGCGCGGCTACGCACAAACTGATCCCGGGGTGCGCTTAGCGAGCCCGCAGGTCTCTCGGACGTTACCGACCGTGCTTGATGTAGGACAGGCCAACGCGGTGATGGATCATGCGGGCGTTGCGAGTGATGATGGTGACCCGGTGGCCATCCGCGATCGGTGTGTAGTTGAGGTTCTTTATGCGACAGGGATTCGCGTTTCAGAATTGTGCGGTATCGATATTCAGGACGTAGACATAGGTCGTCGCACGGTGCGCGTAATTGGCAAAGGAAATAAGGAGCGGGTGGTGCCGTTCGGGGTGCCAGCGGCTAAGGCCATCGCCGCCTGGCTTGAGGTACGGGCTCAATTAGCTGAGCCAATAAGTGGCGCCGCGTTATTTGTCGGAGCACGCGGTGGTCGACTTGATCAACGTGCGGTGCGCACCACGGTTGGGCGCCTAACGCGAGATGCGGGTGTGCCCAAGCTCGCACCGCATGGGTTGCGGCACACCGCCGCAACCCATGTGTTGGAGGGCGGCGCGGATCTGCGCGCTGTACAGGAGTTATTGGGGCATGCCACGATGGCGACGACCCAGCGCTATACCCATGTTTCGGTTGAGCGGTTGCGTAAAATATTCGTGCAGGCACATCCACGAGCCGAAGACGAATCGGTTTGAGCACTGCTGGGCGCCGGCCCAGCACTAGGTGCGGATCTAAATACTCGCTGCCTGATTTAATGCCTAGATGTAGACACCGATCGGTGCAGTGGCCACCGGTGGCGACCCGACCAATTACTTGCCCAACCAGCACCGACTCGCCTACTTCGACGACGGCGCGCACCGGCTCGTAGGTGGACCGAAACTGCCCGTGTCCGATGGAGACGACCGGCCGCTCAGCCACCATGCCGGCAAAGATGACGGTGCCCGGGCCGATGGCCCGGACCTGCTGGCCGGGTTCGGTTGCTAGGTCTACCCCGCGGTGCCCGGCCGACCACACTTGTTCGGGTGGTTCGAAACCGTTGAGAGCAGCAACGGGCGAGACCGGCCAAGCCCATAGCCCCAGGGCGAGTGGGACCAAATGAACGAGCAAAAAAGGGGTCATGGCGCCAGCATGTGGGCCGAACAAGGTTCGAACCAGTGGCCGGGCTCGGCAGGTGGGCACCTGTGCGCGGGCCTGTGGATAAGCCGCTGCGGGCGTCCCCTAGGATGAGACCAAATACGCACGGCTTTTCCTTGGCGCTCTTCCCCCATGGCCAAGGCCGAAACGGCACGGTCCCACCTAGGTGGGAGCCGCGTTCGGAAGTCGTCAGGGGTATCGGCCACCCGGCCGATACCAAGAACCGAAGCGCCGGGTACTTCGGCGCGCTTAAGGAGCGCTCTGCCATGGCTGTTGTGACCATGCGTCAACTACTCGAAAGTGGTGTCCACTTCGGGCACCAGACCCGTCGCTGGAATCCCAAGATGAAGAGATTCATCTTCACTGAGCGCAACGGTATTTACATTATTGATATTCAGCAGTCGCTGTCGTATATAGATCGCGCCTACGAATACGTCCGCGAAACTGTTGCCCACGGTGGCAGCATCATGTTCGTCGGCACCAAGAAGCAGGGCCAGGAGGCCATCGCTGAGCAGGCAACCAGAGTTGGTATGCCATATGTCAATCAGCGTTGGCTCGGCGGTATGCTCACCAACTTCAACACAGTTTCTATGCGCCTTCGTCGCATGAAGGAACTTGAGTCGATTAACTTTGATGATGTTGCTGCATCGGGCTTGACCAAGAAAGAACTCCTCATGATGCGTCGTGAGAAGGATAAGCTGGAAAAGACTCTCGGCGGTATTCGCGACATGACCAAAATTCCGAGCGCAGTGTGGATTATCGATACCAATAAGGAACACATTGCCGTTGGTGAAGCACACAAGCTCGGCATCCCCGTGATCGCCGTTCTCGACACAAATTGCGACCCCGATGTCGTTGATTTCCCGATCCCGGGCAATGACGATGCCATTCGCTCGGTTGCACTGCTGACACGTGTTATTGCTGACGCGGTGGCCGAAGGGTTGATGGCTCGCGCCGGTCGCGCAATAGCCGATGCCGATAGCACCGAAGAGCCACTTGCCGAATGGGAGCGCGAATTGCTCTCCGGTTCAACTACCGAAGAAGTTGTCGTAGTTTTAGGCACAGAGGCCGAGCCGGTTGCCGTCGTCGAAACCGAAGTTCAATAAGCGAAAGGGAACCAAGATCACCATGGCGAACATCACCGCCGCAGAGGTAAAAAAACTCCGCGACAGCACTGCCGCCGGAATGATGGAGTGCAAGCGCGCCCTCGAAGAAGCCGATGGCGACTTCGACAAGGCCGTTGAGATTCTCCGGATTTCTGGTGCAGCGAAGGCCGCCAGACGCGGCGCCGAACGCACCGTGTCCAATGGCTTGGTTGCCGCGGATGATAATACGATGATCGAGTTGCTCTGCGAGACCGATTTTGTTGCCAAGAGCGCTGACTTCCAAGCGCTTTCGGATGCGATCGTCAAGGTTGCCGCGGCTGGTCAAATCGGTGACATTACGGCTCTGGGCGCCGCAAGCCTGGCGGATGGCCGAAGCGTGAACGATGCGATTGCCGAATTAGCCGGCGTCATCGGCGAGAAGATCGAACTGGGCAAAGTTGTCGTGCTGACTCCGCCGGTGGCTTTGTATCTGCATCGGCGGGCTTCAGACCTGCCGCCACAAGTTGGGGTGCTCGTGGCCTACACCGGTGACGAGGAAGCCGCGCGCGGTGTTGCCATGCAGGTAGCTGCAATGCGGCCACAGTTTGTCACTCGCGAAGAGGTGCCGGCAGATATTGTCGAAAATGAGCGCCGAATTGCCGAAGCTACCGCCAAGGAAGAAGGCAAGCCCGAGGCGGCGCTCCCCAAGATCGTTGAAGGTCGGGTGACAGGTTTTTACAAAGACACCGTTCTACTCGAGCAGCCTAGCGTCGTGGACAACAAGCGGTCGGTGGCTCAAGTGCTGGGTGATTCCAAGACAACCGTGACGGCATTTGCACGTTTTGAGGCTGGTCAGTCCTAGGTTCAACGGGTTTCAACGCAATCGGGCGGGAGGATCAAGTAGATGGCTCCAACAAGTAACCCGGGTGCGGTTCAGCCTTCCCTTGATGGGACCATCGAGATTTGGCCGAGTGCTCCTGTTGGCGGCTGGACCAGAGTGCTCTTGAAGCTTTCAGGTGAAGCCTTCGCGGGTTCGGGTGCCCTCGGCGTTGACCCGGATGTGGTCTCTTCGATTGCGCGCCAGATTGCTGACGTCGTCCGTGGGGGCACGCAAGTGGCGGTTGTCATAGGCGGCGGAAACTACTTCCGTGGGGCGCAGCTCTCCGAGCGCGGGATGGATCGAGCACGTGCTGACTACATGGGCATGCTTGGCACCGTGATGAATTGCCTAGCCCTGCAGGATTTCTGTGAGAAGCAAGGCATCGAGACACGTGTTCAAACCGCAATCGCGATGGGTCAGGTTGCTGAACCATATGTACCAAGGCGCGCGATCCGACATCTTGAAAAAGGTCGCGTGGTGATTTTCGGTGCCGGCCTGGGTCAACCCTATTTTTCGACCGACACCACGGCCGCCCAGCGAGCACTCGAAGTCGGGGCCGAGGTTGTCTTGATGGCAAAGAGTGTCGACGGTGTCTATGACGATGATCCACGGACGAATCCAGATGCGACCAGATTCAAGACATTGACACCTGCCGAGGTTTTGAACCGCCACCTAAAAGTTGCTGATGCCACGGCGATCAGTTTGTGCCAGGACAACATGCTACCGATCGTGGTTTTCAATTTACTGGTTGAGGGCAATATCGCTCGCGCAGTTCGCGGTGAAACCATTGGAACCTTAGTTTCGGCAGCAATCTGATTTATTTTATGTTACTGATCGAAAAGGGAGTGCACCGTGAGTGAGCAAATTGACTTGATACTTCTCGAGGCCGAGGAGAAGATGGACAAAGCCATCGCCGTAGCGCGCGAGGATTTCGCAACTATTCGCACCGGCCGGGCCACTCCTGCCATGTTCAACAAGATCGTGGTCGATTACTACGATGCCATGACACCGTTAAATCAATTGGCATCCTTTCAAACCCCAGAAGCTCGAATGATCATTATCTTGCCGTATGACAAAGGTGCCTTCGGCGCGATCGAGAAGGCGCTGCGCGACAGTGACCTGGGTATCAACCCAACAAATGACGGCAATCTTATTCGCGTGGTGCTCCCGCAATTGACCGAAGAGCGTCGTCGTGAATACATAAAGTCTGCGAGAAATAAGGCGGAGGAAGCGCGGGTTTCAGTGCGCAATATTCGTCGGCATGCAAAGGATCAACTGGACAAGATGCAAAAAGACGGCGAGGCCGGCGAAGATGATGTGCGACGCGCTGAGAAGCATCTTGATGATGCCACGCACAAGCAGGTTGAGCACATTGATGAAGTCTTGAAGCATAAAGAAGCAGAACTGCTAGAGGTCTGACCTTGAGTGACAAACCGCCCGTGTCTAAGGAGGGGAAGTCCCGCGCCGGGCGCAATCTTCCGGCGGCGATTGGGTCTGCGCTAATCCTGTCGGCGGTGGTGTTGGTCAGTCTCTTCACAATCAAGTGGCTATTTGGGATTGTCGTAATTATTGCGATCGTCGTTGCGGTTCGGGAGTTTGTCCAAGCGTTCAGCCAACGTGATATCCACATTGCCCGAACACCGCTGTTCATTGCCGCGGTGTTACTCCCGAGTGCCGCATATCTATGGGGCCTGCTCGCGCAATTGCTAGTTTTTGGGCTGGCAGTGCTTGCGGTCATGTTCTGGCGAATTCGCCGGGGTTCCGATGGGTATGTTCGGGATGTAACGGCAAGTGTTTTCGTTCTTGCCTATCTACCGTTTTTGGCAGCTTTCTTGATGCTCACACTCGCTGCGGATAACGGTGCTCAGCGGGTCTTAGTTTTCATTCTGCTGACCGTTTCCAACGATATTGGCGGCTATGCGGCGGGAGTGTTCTTCGGCAAGCACCCGATCGCTGCGCAGATTAGCCCTAAGAAGTCCTGGGAGGGTTTTGCCGGCTCGGTTTTGGTGCAAGGCGCAGTGGGGGCGGCCAGTTTCGTATGGTTGCTGGACGCACCCTGGTGGCAAGGGGTAATTTCCGGCGTAATCTTGGCTATCACAGCAACCGCTGGCGACTTTGCTGAAAGTGCGATCAAGCGTGACCTCGGACTTAAAGACATGGGTACCTTCTTGCCTGGCCATGGCGGCATGATGGATCGTCTTGATTCACTTATTCCTAATGCCTTCACTTCGTGGGCGTTATTTGCGCTTTTCCTCGGCACCGGCCTTGCTGCGACCTGATGACCGCGTCTAAGGGAGCGATGCAGCCTGGTGAGTTGCTTTTTGATGCCCCCAGGAGCGGCAAGCCACCGCGTCACCTAATGGATTTGGCTCCGGATCAACGTCGGGCCGCATTCGTGGAATTAGGCATTCCAGCATTTCGCGCCGATCAAGTTTCGCGTCAATGGCTCGGAAGGCTATCTGATGACCCGGCAACCTGGACCGACCTACCAGCACAGATGCGCGACCAAGTTGCCAAGATGTTTCTGCCACGATTGTTAACTCCGGTGCGGGCCATTGACTGTGATGGCGGTACCACGGTTAAGTCCGTCTGGCGCTTGCACGACGGGGCGGTGGTTGAATCGGTGCTTATGCGCTATCCAGAGCGCGTGACAATGTGTATTTCTTCCCAAGCCGGCTGCGGGATGAACTGCCCATTTTGTGCAACCGGGCAGGCTGGGCTGACTAGAAACCTTTCCACAGCTGAGATCGTTGAGCAGGTTCTCGAAGGGGCCCGAGCACTTGATCGCGATCTTATCGCCGGTGGGCCCGGCCGAGTTTCGAATGTTGTTTTCATGGGCATGGGCGAACCGATGGCCAACTACGGAGCAGTTGTGGAGGCAGTACGGAGGCTCATCACACCGGTACCTGCCGGATTGGGCCTGAGTGCTCGTGGCATCACGGTTTCTACCGTGGGCCTCGTGCCGCGCATGCAACAACTGGCCGGCGAGGGACTTCCGGTCACGTTGGCACTCTCATTGCACGCCCCGGACGATGAACTGCGCGACACTTTGGTGCCCGTGAATACTCGCTGGCCGGTCGCTGAGGTATTGAGCGCAGCCTGGGAGTTTGGCGATCGAACCCATCGGCGCATCAGCATTGAGTACGCCCTCATCCGCGATATCAATGACCAGGCTTGGCGGGCTGAACTCCTGGCCGATTTACTGGTCGGCCACTTAGTGCATGTAAACCTGATTCCATTGAATCCGACCCCCGGCTCAATCTGGACGGCATCTCGAGCGGCGGATGAGGAGGCCTTCGTCCGCATCCTGCGAGACCGCGGCTTGGCGGTAACCGTGCGGGGCACCCGAGGACGCGAAATTGATGGAGCCTGCGGCCAATTGGCTGCGGCCGCAACTTGACCGACATCAGTTGATTTTAGTTCAGGATTGGAACTGAACCTGACACAATTAGGCCATGGCTACTCAAGAGTTTGATCCGGTAATGGAACTGACTGCGGGCACCGCCGAACTAGGCGGTTGGGCAAAGGCAAAGATCATCCTAGTGTCGATATTTCGGACCCTAATTGGGATCTTCGTCATTGCTGCAGTTTTAGTTATAGTCCCAGCTCGGCCCCACCTCAATTTGTGGATCCCGGTCGGGGCCATCATTTTGATGATCGGGCTTTATCTGTGCTACTTTCGGCTGCAGTTGCGGCGAATTCGCAAAGCTCGCTACCCAAGGGTGCAGGCAGCCGAAGCATTGGTTCTCGTGGCAACAATGTTTCTTGCCATATTTGCAGTGACTTACGACATGTTGTCAGGAGCAGACCCCGGCTCGTTTACCGAGAACCTAGATCGGTTTTCAGCTTTATACTTTGCGGTGACCGTATTGGCAACTGTTGGTTTTGGTGACATTACCCCCGTGACTACCACGGCTAGATCGGTGGCCATGGTACAGATGACACTTGATATTGCATTTATCGCGGTTGCAGTGAAGATCGTGGGCGGGTCTGCATCAAAGGCGCTGGCTCAGCGTCAGGCTATCGCAAATTCCAATCGGAGCGAATCCGAAAAGTCTCGCACGATCTAGTTCGGGGGAAAGATGGTTGGGTACTATGAGGTCCGAAAGCAGTGGGAAGCCAATCCGATTGAATTTTGGCAGGCAGCGGCGAATCGGATCGACTGGATCCGAGCCCCCAAAGAGGTTCTTGACGAAAGCCGAGCACCGATTTACCACTGGTACCCAGACGGTGTCCTAAACACCTGCACGAATGCGCTAGATCGCCATGTAGTTTTAGGTCGAGGCGACCAAATAGCGATCTATTACGACAGCCCGCTGACCGAAAGCAAGAGGGCGATCACCTATCAAGAATTACTCGATCAAGTGTCTTTATTTGCCGGTGGGCTTGCAAGTCTGGGTGTGCATAAAGGTGCCCGCGTTTTGATTTACATGCCGATGATCCCTGAAGCCGCGGTTGCGATGCTCGCGTGTGCCAGATTGGGTGCCGTGCATTCAGTAGTGTTTGGCGGTTTCGCAGCCGCAGAATTGGCTGCTCGGATAGACGATGCTGAACCTGCGGTCATCGTCATGGCCTCTTGTGGTATCGAGCCGGGCCGGATAGTTGAGTATCAACCAATTGTCGAGGAAGCAATCCACTTGGCGCGCCACAAGCCGACTTCGGTGGTGGTACTACAGCGCCCGCAGTCACCGGCCGTGCTGGGTGAGCATGAAATTGAATGGCATGACTTATTAGCAACTGCGACTAGGCATGATCCAGTACCTGTGCATGCGAATGACCCACTGTATATCCTCTACACCTCTGGAACCACGGGAAAACCCAAGGGAGTGGTGCGCGATAACGGCGGCCATGCGGTCGCGATGGCTTGGTCATTTACCAATGTCTATGGAATGGGTCCCGGTGATGTTTGGTGGGCTGCATCTGACATCGGCTGGGTGGTCGGGCACTCCTACATCGTTTATGCGCCGTTGATTTGCGGGGCGACCACGGTGATGTATGAAGGCAAGCCGGTCGGTACCCCCGATGCGGGGGCCTTTTGGCGCGTAATTGAGGAGTATCAAGTAAATGGACTGTTTGTAGCACCGACCGCCATCAGGGCTATTCGCAAGGAGGATTCTGCTGGCTCACACCTACTAGAACACGACATAAAGTCACTTCGCACCTTATTCCTCGCGGGGGAGCGTCTGGACCCAAGCACATTCGAGTGGGCCAGCGAGCATCTTGGTATCCCAGTAGTCGACAATTGGTGGCAAACTGAAAGTGGCTGGCCTATCGCTTCGAACCTGCGCGGCTTGGACCCGATGCCAATAAAGTCGGGCTCACCAAGTGTCATCGTTCCCGGCTATGACGTGCAAATCTTTGACGTTCAGGGCAATGTGCAGCCCCCGGGTACCGAAGGGGAAATTGTCATCAAGCTCCCAATGCCTCCAGGCACCTTGCCGACTTTGTGGGGTGATGACCAACGCTTCATCGATTCTTATCTGAGTGCCTTCCCTGGTTACTACACCACCGGTGATGGTGGTTACTTTGATGATGAGCAGTATCTGCACGTCATGGGTCGCACCGATGATGTGATCAATGTCGCCGGCCACCGGCTCTCAACCGGATCCATGGAAGCTGTCGTGTCGGCTAATCCGATGGTTGCCGAATGTGCGGTCATTGGTGTTCACGATGAAATTAAAGGTCAGATTCCGCGCGCCTTCGTGGTGCTCAAAGTTGGAGTAGAAGTCGATCCGATGGTGCTGCGGAATACCATCGTCGCTGCGGTACGCGATGAGATCGGCCCGGTGGCTGCGCTAAAGGAAGTTGTAATCGTCCCGGCCCTGCCGAAAACTCGGTCGGGCAAGATTCTTCGCGCCACCATGCGCGGGATTGCTGATGGCCGTGAAGTTGTGGTGCCCAGCACCATTGAGGATGTGGGTGTGCTTGAGGCAATAACCCCGTTGCTGCAAGGGGACAGTGCAAGTGACTAGCCGACGAATTAGCTTGAGATCACAGCACTGACGGTTGCAACCGAGTTATCGCGGTGGGTGTCGTGCCATCTAACGGTTCTAGCCACGTTTCGGGCGCTGAGCGCATTGAGGATTTCATCGTGCTCAAGCAAAATGCGCTCCCTGTTTGGTGCCTGAGCAAAGTAGACCGAACGATAAACATCGGTGGAATCCCAAAGCTGACGCAGTAGGCGAACCAACCTTGGCATTTCACTGAGCTCAAAAATGGCGAAGTGGAATTCACGGTTGGCTGCCGTAATGGCAAGAACCTCTCCGGTAGCCGTGGCTTTTCGCACTTGCGTCGCGAGCTCAGCAATGGCGAGCAGATCGCGGTCCGTGATATTCGCAACGGCGGCGGTCACAGCTTCACGTTCGAGCAGGGCGCGCAGGCGATACACCTCGTGCAGGTCTGTGATACTCAACTCAGCCACGAAATAGCCGCGGTGCAGGTGGTGGGTTACTTGACCCTCGCCTTCCAAAATCTTCAGCGCCTCACGCAGCGGCACTCGGCTCACGCCGAACTTTTCGGCTAGGGCATCCTGCACGATTTGTTGACCTGGCTGCAGCCTGCCCGTCAGGATCTCCACTCGTAGCTGAGTAAGGACTTCCTCCTGTGTGGGCAAAGTCTTAACGCTCACGAGAAACCTAACTCAGCAAAGATGGCGGCGTTATCTTGACCAACTGTTGGCGGCCCTAGACGGTAGGTAATCGGAGTAGAGGAATACCTGACCGGATTCGCTACCTGTTTAGGCAAAGTGCCGTCGTGGTTGAACGTGGCAACCGGGTCTAGACCAAGTTCAGTGGCCAGAGCGAAAGCCTGCGAAATGTCATTAATCGGGCCACACGGTACCCCAACTGCGGTCAACACCTGGCGCCAATGATCGGCCCCGTGAGTCGCCAGGGCGATGGTTAGTTCGTTGGCTAATACTGATCTGTTTGCAACTCGAGCCGGGTTGGTGGCAAACCGGGTGTCGGTCACTAAGCCGGGGGAGTCGATAGCAACTGCGAGTGCGGCGAACTGGCTGTCATTGCCGACCGCAATTACTAGTGGGCGGTCTGCAGTTTGATAAACCTCATAAGGTGAAATTGATGGGTGCGCATTACCCAGATAGGTGGGAACCACACCCGCACCGATATACCCGGAGGCTTGATTTACCAGCGAGGACAGCAGACTGGAGAGAAGCGATACCTCAAGGAGTTGGCCTTCACTTGTTAACTCCCGGTGGCGCAGGGCCGCCAGAATCGCAACGGTCGCGTGCAATCCGGTAAGCACGTCAACGACTGCAACTCCGGCTTTGGTTGGCTCGTCGGTTCCGGTGATACTCATTAACCCGCCCATGGCTTGAACAAGTAGGTCATATCCGGGTAGATCAGCGCCACCGCCGGTGCCGAATCCGCTGATTGAACAATAGATCACACTTGGGTTATTTGCGTTCACCGATTGGTAATCAAGCCCATAGCGGGTTAAGGCGCCAGGCTTGAAGTTTTCGATGACAATATCGGCACGTTCGGCTAGGCGCTGAGCGATGCGCTGATCGGCTGGCTCGCCGATATCAAGCGCGAGTGATCTCTTATTTCGGTTAACCGAGTGGAAATATGTTGACTGACCATCCGCGGCGTAGGGCGGCCCCCATGCCCGGGTGTCATCGCCGGCACCGGGGCGCTCAACTTTGATGACCGTGGCACCGAGGTCTGCCAGCAGCATTGTGGCATAAGGCCCGGCAAGTACCCGTGAGAAATCCGCGACCAGCACTCCGTCAAGCGCTCCAGGCATCAGCGGTAAGCCGCGATTCCGGTCAGTGCCTCACCGACAACAAGGGTGTGCATTTCATTGGTGCCCTCGTAGGTGTAAACCGACTCGAGGTTGTTCATATGTCGAATAATCGGGTATTCAAGGGTAATTCCGTTACCACCAAGAATTCCTCGGCATTCCCGTGCGATATTCAAGGCTTCGCGCGCATTATTCAACTTGCCGACACTTACTTGCTCGGGGCGAATAAGGTGCTCATCTTTTAGCCGGCCAAGGTGCAGCGCCAGTAAGGTGCCTTTGCCGAGCTCGAGCGCCATATCGGCGAGTTTCTTCTGAGTCAATTGGAAACTGGCAATGGGCTTATCGAATTGTTCACGATCGATTGAATAGGCGATCGTGGTCTCAAGGCAATCACGTGCAGCGCCCATGGTGCCGAAGATGATGCCGAACCTGGCCTCGTTAAGGCAAGACAGCGGCCCCTTCAGCCCTTTGACGCCAGGCAGCATCGCAGTACCCGGCAACCTAATATCGGTGAAGACAAGTTCGCTAGTAACCGATGCCCGAAGTGACATCTTCTTGTGAATGACGTTGGCTCCGAAGCCGGGGGAGTTAGTCGGCACCACGAATCCGCGTACGCCATCATCGGTCTGCGCCCAAACTACCGCGACGTCGGCAACATTGCCATTGGTTATCCACATTTTTGAGCCATTGAGGATCCAGTCGTCACCATCGCTTTTTGCGTTAGTGCGCATTCCAGCTGGGTTGGAGCCAAAGTCAGCCTCGGTTAAACCAAAACAACCGATCGCCGAGCCCGCTGACATTTTCGGCAACCAAGTTGTCTTTTGCTCCTCGGAGCCAAAGGCGTGGATCGCGTACATCGCCAATGAACCTTGCACGCTCACCAGCGAGCGGATCCCGGAGTCACCGGCTTCCAACTCCATGCAGGCCAGGCCATACGCAACCGCTGAAGTACCGGCACAGCCGTAGCCTTCCAAGTGCATTCCTAACACCCCAAGGTCACCGAGTTCGAGTGCTAACTCGCGGGCCGGGATCTCGGCGGTCTCAAACCAATCGGCAACGCGCGGCTTGATTTGGGCGTCAACATAAGTGCGGACAACATCGCGCATGGCCCGCTCCTCCTCAGACAGCAGGTGGTCGATCGAGAAGAGGTCAAGTGGAAGTTGGGGCGACTGGGGCATCAAAACTCCTGGGCTAGTTGGCCGGTAACCGCGGTTAGACAACTGTATCCAATTTCGGTGATTGGATCCAATTAGGGGGCTTAGTGGCCCATTTTTCGCCCGAAAAAGGCAGCCCGTCGGGCGGGCCGACCGGTGCGGTTCTCGAAATCGTCGGCACTTGACATGGCTCGAAGCCCAATATTTGTACCCAGCCAGCGCAATGGTTCTGGCTCCCATTTGGGCGAGTGGTGATTTACCCAAGGCAAAGTTGTTAGAGCGGTCGGTGATTTCAGGTCGCCGGTGATCAATTCGGTCAGGGTGCGGCCGGCCAGATTCGTAGTGCCGACCCCATCGCCGACATAACCGCCGGCCCAGGCCAGCCCCGTGCCGCGGTCAAATCCGCAGGAGGCCCACCAGTCACGTGAGATGCCCAATGGGCCGCCCCAGGTGTGAGTGACATGGGCGTCGCTGACAACAGGGAATAGGTCGGTCAATACTTTCCAGAGGCCCGCGTGTACTTGGGCATTGCGGTCTTGAGCCGGGGTGATCTTTGAGCCGAAGAAATACGGTGCACCGCGCCCACCGAATGCGATTCGACCATCGCTGGTGCGCTGGCCATAAATGATCAAGTGACGACCGTCACTAAAGGTCTGGCGCTCGCGCAAGCCGATTGATTCCCAAATCGAGTCACTAAGTGGTTCGGTAGCAAGCATCAATGAGTAAATCGGTGCCAAGGTGCGTTTTTCACCGGTGAGTGACGGTGTGTAACCCTCGGTCGCGCGCACGATGACTTCAGCGCGCACCGACCCACGCGATGTTCGCACGATCCCGGGCTCGATCGCTTCGGCGGCAGTATCTTCATAAAGTTTGGCACCCATTGCAACGACGGTTCGCGCCAGGTTGCGTACCAACCGTGCCGGGTTAATAGCTGCACAATGTGGGGTGAATGTCGCCCCTAAAACTTCGGTGGCAGCGGCCTGCTTCTTGGCTTCACTAGCACCAAGTAGGGCGTAGTCCTCTTCGCCGAAGCCCCAGGATCGCAGATTCGCAATCTCCGCGCGGGCACTTGCGAGTTGCAGGGGAGTTCGGGCCAGCACGAGATTGCCACCTTGCTGCCAGTTGATATCCCAAGACTCGGCAGCTGCAACGCGACCAATCTCAGTGACCGTTGCAAACATCTCACGCTTCAGCGCGATGGCATGTTCGCGTGAACTTACCCGGGCTAGGGCCTCAAGACTGACGGGGAAAAGCGCTGACGCCCAGCCGCCATTGCGCCCGCTCGCACCAAAACCGGCGTAGTTGGCCTCAATAATTGCCACCCGCATCGACGGATCGGCTTTTAGTAGGTAGTAAGCCGTCCAGAGCCCGGTATAGCCGGCACCGACAATGGCGATATCGGCGGTGCTGTCACCTGGTAGCGGTGCGCCAAGTGGCTCCAGCAGATCGGCGGGCAGAGTGTTCCACCAAAGTGATAGCTCAGCTGGTCTTTGGGTCACGACCTGCGCCACCGTGCTACATAGGCCGGTACTTCAACGTCAGCAAAACAGTCATCACTGCGAACCGGGGTGCCGAAGGACTCCGATAATGGCACGGTACCGGCCCAGATGCGCGAGTAGATGGGATCGACCAAGTCCGCGGGGTCATCATCGGGGTCGCCGGTTCGGATCTTTACCGAACATTCGGTTAGGTCAAGGGCCAATGTCAAGGTCGCCGCCCGCTCCTTGGCTGATGGGTGCCGGCACTCCAACCAGCGCCCGGGTAGTAGATGCTCGGTGATACAGGCCAGCGCATCGAGTTCATCGTCGCCACTTAATTGGGTGGCTACTCCTAAAACCATAACTGCTCGATAATTCATGCTGGATTCAAATGCACTTCGTGCAAGCACTAAGCCATCGAGCAAGGTGACAGTTAGGCAGGTGGGCTGCCCGGCCGCAAGCCCCCGGAAAAGACGTGAGCCGGTGGACCCGTGAAACAGCACTTGCTCGCCACGGCGGGCGTACGCCACCGGTAGTACAAAGGGTTGGCCGATTTCGTCGACGACCGCCACGTGTGCGACCAAGCCTGCATCAAGAACATGGTGCAGTGCCGCAGTTTCAGTCACTGAGTTTTCCGGGATGCGACGCCCCCTTGTTCGCTCGGTGGATCCGGGGGCCGGCACCTGGACGTCGCTCACAGCACTGACCAAGCTTCGGTGAGCACCGTGCGCAAAATTACCTCGATCTCGTCGAATTCTTTTTGCCCGCAGGTAAGCGGTGGAGCAAGTTGTACGACGGGGTCACCGCGATCATCAGCCCGGCAGTAAAGACCATTGTCGAAGAGGGCCTTGGATAAGAAACCGCGGAGCAGTCGTTCGGCTTCATCGTCGTTGAAAGTCTCGCGGGTTACCTTGTCTTTAACAAGTTCGATGCCGTAGAAGTAGCCGGCCCCGCGTACATCGCCGACAATCGGAAGATCGCGGAGTTTGTCCAGGGTGCGCCGGAAGTTACCCTCATTCGCCAGCACATGCTCGTTAATGCCCTCGGATTCGAAAAGGTCGAGGTTTGCCAGCGCGACCGCGGCCGCGACCGGATGGCCACCCCAGGTGTAGCCGTGCAGGAATGAAGTGGATCCGTGCTTGAACGGTTCAAAAAGCCTTTCGCTGGCGATCATGGCACCGATAGCGGCGTAACCTGATGACAGGCCCTTTGCGCAGGTGATGATATCTGGGGTAACTCCAAACCGATTCATCGCGAACATGTCACCGATGCGTCCGAATCCGGTGATGGTTTCGTCGGCAACCATCAAAACGTCGTATTGATCGCAGATCTCGCGTACCCGCTCCAAATATCCAGGTGGTGGCGGGAAGCAACCCCCGGAGTTCTGCACCGGTTCAACGAAGACTGCGGCAACGCTGTCAGGGCCTTCGAATTCGATGGCTTCGGCAATGCGGTTGGCGGCCCACAGGCCAAAGAGTTTCTCGTCGTGCCGGTATTCCTCTTCGGCGCGATAGAAGTTGGTATTAGGCACTTTTATAGCACCGGGTACCAAGGGCTCAAAGGGGATTTTCGCGTCCGGGATACCGGTGATCGACAAGGCCCCGTGCGGGGTGCCGTGATAGGCAATAGCCCGGCTGATGACTTTGTGCTTGGTGGGCTTGCCGGTGAGCTTAAAGAATTGTTTCGCCAGTTTCCATGCGGTCTCCACGGCTTCACCACCACCGGTGGTGAAGAACACGCGGTTCAGGTCACCGGGTGCATGGTGCGCAAGGCGCTCGGCAAGTTCAATGGCGCGTGGGTGGGCATAGGACCAGATCGGGAAGAAGGCCAGTTCTTCTGCCTGCTTGGCACCGGCGGCCGCAAGTTCACTTCGCCCATGACCGACTTGCACGACAAAAAGACCGGACAATCCGTCGAAGTACTTTTTGCCTTGGTCATCCCAGATGTAGGCGCCGTCACCTTTGACGATGACGGGTACGTGGCCCCCCTCGTAGTAGGAAGAGTGCCGGGTGAAGTGCATCCAAAGGTGGTCGCGGGCCGAGTTGGCCATGGCGTCATTGCCTGGTTCGGTCACGTATTGCGGTGTGGTTGTCATCTTTTTCCCCAGGTGTAGATCTGCTTGCGCAGTTTCAGGTAGACGAATGTCTCGGTCGATCGCACGCCGGGAATGGCGCGTATGTGTCGATTGACCACTTCCAATAAGTGGTCATCGTCTTCGGTAATGACTTCAGCCAAGATGTCAAATGACCCGGCGCAAACAACCAAGTAGTCAACCTCGGGCATTAATTCCATCTTTTCAGCGACTAGTTCAATATCGCCATCAACCCGAACGCCAATCATCGCTGCGCTCGTGAACCCAAGTTGCACGGGATCGGTGATTGCCACAATTTGCATGACTCCCGAATCTTGAAGGCGCTGCACCCGCTGGCGGACCGCGGCTTCGGACAAACCGACCGCCTTACCGATGGTCGCATAGGGGCGCCGACCATCTTGCTGCAATTGCTCGATGATGGCTCTGGAGACGTCATCTAGGGCATTTACTGCCCGCTCCCGGGTGGACATAAGGAGCATCGTGTCTCAATATTCCTAGTTTGGCAAGCGAATTCGTAGAAATTGAGTGTTAAATCTACTAAATTCGCATAAATGACGTAATTGGACTGTCGAAAAGGATAGTAGGAGGCTAGGCTGCCACCAACTTGGAAAAGTAGTTGATGCATCCTAAAGCAACCAGTCCACAAAAATGGGAGTTCATGTGAGCGGCAAGCGGTCCCTGCGCAATTTTGTTAATGGTCAAAGTGTCGATGCGGCCGATGGCCGCACGAGTGATTTGATCAATCCTTCGACCGGCGAAGTATTTGCGTCGGCTCCCGTGTCTAGCGCTACCGATGTGGACCGCGCCTACGTCGCGGCCGATGCGGCTTTTGAGATCTGGAGTAATTCCACCCCATCTGAACGGCAGCAGGCACTTTTGACCATTGCCGATGCTTTTGAAGCCCACGCTGATGAATTAGTGGCACTAGAGAGTGAGAACACCGGTAAGCCAATCGGAGTTACCGCTTCAGAAGAGATCCCGCCGATGATCGACCAGATCCGCTTCTTTGCCGGCGCTGCCCGGGTACTAGAAGGCCGGGCAGCGGGGGAGTACGCCAAGGGTTTCACCTCGATCATCCGCCGGGAGCCAATTGGAGTAATCGGTCAGGTAACCCCGTGGAACTACCCAATGTTGATGGCGGTCTGGAAGTGCGTACCGGCAATTGCTGCTGGTAATACGGTGGTGCTGAAGCCCAGCGATACCACTCCGGTTAGCACTGTGCGCATGGCCGAGATCATCGCTGAGTCCGGTGCGCTACCACCAGGTGTCATGAACGTTATTTGCGGTGATCGCGATACTGGCCGCGCTTTGGTTGAGCACAAGACGCCACAGATGGTGTCGATTACCGGTTCGGTTCGCGCGGGTATGCAGGTGGCCGAATCAGCGGCTCGGGATGTCAAGCGGGTGCATCTTGAGCTTGGCGGCAAGGCGCCGGTCGTAATTTTCGATGACGCAGATGTTGAAGCCGCCGCTGAATGGTTGGCTGTCGCCGGCTATTTCAATGCCGGCCAAGACTGCACTGCCGCAACCCGCATGATTGTTGGCCCGGGCATTTACGACGACTTCGTGGCAGCTCTTGCCGAACAGGCCAAGGGCACGTTGACCACCTTCGCTGATGGCCCAGGGGGCGACGCACTGGTTCCACCCGTCAACAATGTCAACCAGATGGAACGCGTACTTGGCTTCATCGAGCGCACCCCGGGCCATGCTTCAGTAGTTGTCGGAGGCAACCGTCAAGGGGACCGTGGCTACTACATCGAGCCAACCGTGATCACAAACCTTAAGCAAGACGATGAAATGATCCAGAACGAGATTTTTGGTCCGGTGATAACCGTGCAGAAGTTCTCCGATGAAGCCGAAGCTTTGCGGTGGGCCAATGGTGTGCCATATGGCCTCGCATCTTCAGTTTGGACCAAGGACTTCGGCCGGGCCATGCGCATGGCCAAGGGCCTGAACTTTGGGTGTGTCTGGATCAATACCCATATCCCGTTGGTGGCTGAAATGCCCCATGGTGGTTTCCGGCATTCTGGTTACGGCAAAGATCTATCCATGTACGGGTTTGAGGATTACACCCGCATCAAGCATGTGATGGCGAACCTAGAAAGCTAGGCGCTGGGTGAGTGATAGGTACGGCAAGGATGTCCTTGCCCAGGACCTGGAAAGGACGCAACCCAAGGTTCCAAGTAGTGCTCGTAGTTGGAGATTAGCTCACGTAAGTTTTGCTCCTATTAGTTGGTTGCCATGACGTGCTCATGGATTGCAGGGATGACTTTCGTGCCATAAGCGGCCAGCGTCTCGTCCTTGTGGTCGTGTTGCAAATAAACAGCGAATTGGTGCACATCGAGAGCCTTCAATTCCTCGATGCGGCGTACCTGCTCCACGGGCGGGCCGATGATGCAGAAACGGTCGATGATCTCGTCGGGAACGAAATTGGCATGGTCATTACTGGCCTTGCCGTGATGGTTGTAGTCATAGCCCTTGCGGTCTTTGATGTAGTCGGTGAGCGCCTGCGGAACACCACTTCCGGTTTCACCGTAACGCTCTACTATGTCGGCTACGTGGTTACCGACCATGCCACCGAACCAACGTAGTTGATCGCGGGCATGAGCCAGTGCCGTTGGTAACTCGAACTGCTGAATCACCGCGGCCAATACCAATTACGGTGCGATTGCCATACATCTCATTCAAAGTTGCGAATGCTGACGCCGTAAGTGTGATATCGCGGGTGGCTGGGTTGGTGACCATCGGACCAACAATTATCTTTCGGGTCTCATCAAGAATCTTGCTATATATGACGTAGGGCTCCTCCCACAAGATGTGTGAGTCGGAAGTCCAGACGTGGCTAAAACCGTAAGTCTCCGCTCGCCGAGCGAGATCGACAACTCGAGCGGCGGGTGGAGAGCACTATAAAACGACGCCGATATCCATAGCAGGCCCGTTCAGTTAACGAGTACGCGGGAAGCCGAGGTCGACCGAGGATGTCGCAGGGTCCGGCCAACGCGAGGTGACGGTCTTAGTGCGGGTGTAGAACTCAATACCGGCTGGGCCGTACATATTGCTGTCTCCAAACAGCGAGGCCTTCCAGCCACCAAAGCTGTAATAAGCCACGGGCACCGGGATCGGCACATTGATGCCGACCATGCCCACGTTGATATCGAACTGGAATTGTCGAGCGGCACCACCATCGCGGGTGAAGATTGCCGTGCCATTGCCATACTGGTGCTTATTAATAAGGTCGACCGCTTCTTCGTAAGTCTCGACCCTGGTAACCGCAAGCACCGGACCAAAAATCTCGTCGTCGTAAACCTTCATCCCGGGTTTGACATTGTCGATTAATGATGCGCCGAGGAAGAACCCCTCTGCAGGCAGGTCGTCATCGCGACCATCTACTACCACAGTGGCTCCTTCGCCCGCTGCACCTGCCAGATAGGAAACTACCTTGTCGCGGTGCTCGCCGGTGATCAGTGGGCCCATTTCAGCATCGGGATCGGTACCCGGCCCAACACGGAGTTTAGGTAACCGCGTAGCGATTGCATCGACTATTGCATCACCGATATTTCCGACCGCAACGACAACTGAAACTGCCATGCAGCGCTCACCGGCGGAACCATAGGCCGCACTAACTGCCGCATCGGCAGCCATGTTGATATCAGCATCGGGGAGCACGATCATGTGATTCTTTGCCCCACCAAGTGCTTGCACGCGCTTACCGTTCGCGGTTCCGGTGGCATAGATGTATTTCGCGATCGGGGTGGATCCGACGAAACTTACGGCTGCGATATCTGGGTGGTCCAAGATGGCGTCAACTGCAACTTTGTCGCCTTGCAGAACCGTGAAGACACCAGGTGGGAGCCCGGCCTGCGCTAGTAGCTCGGCTAGGTAAAGGGCTGCTGATGGGTCCTTTTCACTTGGCTTGAGGATGAAGCAGTTGCCTGTTGCAATCGCATTGGCAAACATCCACATCGGGACCATCGCGGGGAAGTTAAACGGCGTAATCCCTGCGACAACGCCCAGTGGCTGCTTAATTGAGTAGACATCCACACCACCGGACACCTGCTCGCTGAAACCACCCTTTAGCAGTGCTGGGATCCCGCAGGCGAACTCAATGTTCTCCATGCCGCGGGCCAGTTCGCCGGCGGCATCACTTGGGACTTTGCCGTGCTCTATTGAGACCAACTCAATGATCTTGGCCCGGTTCGCATTAGCCAACTCCCGGAAAGCGAACATGATGTCTGAGCGCCTCGATAGGGAGGTTAGGCGCCAGAACTTGAATGCTTCCTTCGCCGCCGCAACTGCAGCGTCCACTTCGGCGACAGAGGCCAGCCCGACACTGGCCTGCTGCTTACCGGTTGCGGGGTTGTAGACCGGGCTGGTGCGCCCAGAAGTTGACGGCACCAACGCTCCGTTGATCCAGTGGTCGATGATGCGCACAGTGACTCTCCACTTCTTGATTGATATTTGGTTTTGACTTCAGATGAGGTATTGCGAAAGCCCCCTCTTGAGATATTGCCCGTGACCCTTCACGCTCTTGTATTCGCTGTTCTCAACAACGACCTTGCCGCGCGAAAGCACGGTGTCGACATGGCCGTCGATGACAAAACCCTCCCACGCCGAATGGTCCATGTTCATATGGTGGGTTTTGTGAAAGCCTATTTCGGTGCGCCCAACCGGGTCGTAGATAACAATATCGGCGTCTGAGCCGGGAGCAATCGCCCCCTTGCGCGGGTAGAGGCCGAACATGCGAGCCGGGGTGGTTGAGCACAATTCGACGCCCGAGGGCACGCCAGCCTTCGGGGAAGTGTCGGTCATAGCAAATGTAGACGCCGATCTTGCCAACTGCGGTGTCGAAGACCGGGTAGCCGCCATTACCCGGACGGAAGTAGAACTTCTCCCAAAAGCCGCTGACATGTGGAATGTGCTGCTTGCGGTACTTGCCGAGGTAGGTGCCGTCGGCATCAACAACAGCCGCGGTGTTGTAGAGGACGCCGGGCTGTTCTTCTTCGTACATAGGCAGCACCATGACCATCTTTAGCTCTTTGGCCAACTTCTGAAACCGCTCGGTGGTCGGACCGGGGATGGCCTCGGCCTGGCGGGCGTAATCCTCGTGGGCCGCGATCACGGACTCCTTGTCGCCGGTCCAATTGGTTTGGACGAGAGCGGCGCGTACAACGGTCATTTCGTTCCTCCTAGGTGGGCCAGCTGGCGTCCAGTTCGGGTTCAGAGAACAAATTTGTTTGTGATTTGGGAGAATAGACATTATTGGTTGTGTTATAAAGCCGAATCACATAATTGAGTTTACTTTTGTAAATTATTTATTGGAAGGGGCCAAGCGGTGCCAGTTTCTGCCGTGGTTGGTCCTGTTGACCACTTGGGCTTACTGGTCGAAGCGATAACCGATTGCTCACCCAAGGGCATAGCCGCCGGGGTTCATCGCTTGATTCGGGCCGGTCAATTGACCACTGGGGACCGGCTGCCGACCGTTCGAGAACTCGCTCGTGAGTTGGGTATTAGTCCGGCCACGGTGAGTGAGGCCTGGCAGGCCCTTGGCGCCGTAGGCGCAATTCAGGCGCGCGGACGCGCCGGCAGCTTCGTCAAAGAAACTGTTGAACCGGGCCGGCCAATTAGGTACTTAAGTATTGGTGGCGCGCCCGGATCCGAAGGGCTGGACCTGTCAACAGGTACCCCAGATCCCCAGTTGCTGCCGCACCTGCGGGCCGCCTTGGAGCGAGTTACCACCAGGGATTTGGCCTGGACTACAAGTTATCTTGATGATCCGGTCCTACCTCAACTCGAAGTTATTTTGCGTCGGGATTGGCCGTTTGATCCCCAGCGGCTAACCGTGGTTGATGGCGCTTTGGATGCGCTGTCTCGGGTAGTGGAGCAAACGATCCGGCTAGGGGATCGAGTGGTGATGGAAAACCCTGGATTTCCACCACTTATTGATCTGCTCGAAAGAAGTGGTGCGGAAATTATCCCAGTGCCGATGGATGACGAAGGTATTAAGCCCGCCGAGTTGCTGGCCGCGCTGAACAAAGCCCCGGTCGCAATTTTCTTGCAACCAAGGGCCCAAAACCCAACCGGCACCAATATGAGCAAAACCCGCAGCGAGGAGCTCGCCAAGATCTTGAGCCCCACTTCGGTTTTAATTGTTGAAGACGACCACTCAGGTGAGATAGCCACCGGCGAAGATGTCAGCATCGGTAATTTCTTACCCGAGCGAACGGTACACATTCGCAGTTATTCGAAGTCACATGGCCCGGATCTGCGAATTGCAGCCATCGGCGGCTCGGCTGATGTTATTGACCCAATGTTGGCTAGGCGCATGTTGGGCCCTGGCTGGACTAGTCGGCTACTGCAGGCTGTCTTGATTGAACTGCTGACGGACCAAGCGGCGATTGATGCGGTCACGCGGGCCCGGTCTACTTATGCAGTTCGAAGTTTGGCCCTGCGAGCCGGCCTAGCCGGGCTCGGGGTCACCAGTAGTGCCGGGGATGGCATCAATTCTTGGGTTGAGGTTGCCGATGAGCGAGCAGCTCTCATCACCTTGGCGGCCATGGGGATCCGAGTGGCACCGGGCACCCCATTCGAAGTGGTGCCGACCGGTACCCATCATGTTCGAGTAACTACCGGGTTGCTGCACGAAGATGACGCGGAGCAGTGGCAACATGTGATCACTGCATTGGCAGCCGCGGCTAAGGCCGGTCCAACACTTCGGGGGGTTTGAAAGTGGCAAACACCACCCAAATCGACGGAAATCTGACCAACGCGCTGGTCGCTGGCGGGGTCAGCCGCCCCGGCACCTCCGGTGAGATTGGCACGGTGATCAACCCGGCCGATAACTCGGTGGTTGCCACCATGGAATTTGCGGGTGCCTTAGATGTTGATAACGCGGTGCAGTCGGCCAAGGCTGCATTCAAGGATTGGTCGACCGCACCACCGGCCACCAGAAGTGCGGCATTGGTGCGACTTGCGGCACGGCTAGAAGCCAGGGCCGAGGAGTACGCACAAGTTGAAAGTGCACAAAGCGGTAAGCCGATTCGCTTAACTCGCGAATTTGATGTGCCAGGGTCAATTGATAATGTGGCTTTCTTTGCGGGTGCTGCTCGCAATCTAGAAGGTAAAGCAGCAACCGAGTGGGATGGGGTACACACGTCTTTTATCCGCCGTGAAGCCGTTGGCGTCGTGGGTTCAATTGCCCCGTGGAACTACCCATTGCAGATGGCGATGTGGAAAATCCTGCCGGCTATTGCAGCGGGCAACACCATTGTTTTGAAGCCGGCGGCGATTACCCCATTGACGTCATTGATGCTTGCCGCCGATGCGCTGGCGGTTGATATTCCGGCCGGGGTGGTAAATGTGGTGGTGGGCTCAGGTGCGATTGCGGGGGAGGCACTCATTAGCCACCCGGATATTTCAATGGTCTCCTTTACCGGCTCCACCCCAATTGGCCAACGGGTAATGGAGCTCGCAACCGCAACCGTAAAGCGGGTGCATCTGGAGCTCGGCGGCAAGGCACCATTTGTGGTTTTCGATGACGCAGATCTGGAGGCGGCGATCCACGGTGCGGTCGCCGGATCTTTAATTAACACCGGGCAAGATTGCACCGCGGCGACCCGCGCTTATGTGCAGCGGCCGCTCTTTGAGGCATTTGTTGCCGGGGTTGCTGATTTATTCACCGAGGTGGTCGTTGGCGACCCGGCCGACCCAGCGACCGATATGGGCCCACTGGTGGCTAAGCGTCAACAGCTAAGTGTTGCGGGGTTTGTAGATCGCGCCCGCGCTGACGGTGCAAATGTGGTCACCGGGGGTGCGATCGGGCAGGGGGCGCTGGCCGTGGGGGCGTATTACCTGCCCACTTTGGTGACCGGGGCCGACCAGCGCTCCGAGATTGTTCAAAGTGAGATTTTCGGTCCGGTTTTAGTGGTGCTGCCATTTGATTCCGATGACGAAGGCCTGGCGCTCGCCAATGACACCCCATTTGGGTTGGCGGCTTCGGCCTGGACCAGGAGCTTGCTTCGGGCCCTGCGGGCCTCCCGTGAAATCAAAGCCGGATGTGTCTGGGTTAACGATCACATACCGATTGTCAGCGAAATGCCCCATGGCGGCTTTAAACGGTCCGGATTCGGCAAGGATATGTCGACTTATTCTTTTGAGGAGTACACCCAGGTAAAACATGTTTCGATGGACATCACCGGCGTGGCGCGCAAACCGTGGCACCGGACAATCTTTACTGACAACTGGTAGTCGTTGCTAACAAGCGAAAGGGAACCTAATGCCAAACCAATTATCTGAGGCCGCGGCGGGAATAGTAGATCTGACGAAGAGCTCACTGTCTCGTCGGCGATTGCTTCAGGCGGCGGGAATCGGCGGGGTGGCAATCGCCGCGACCGCATGTGGGGCTTCGGGCAGTGATGCGGGCACGGCAACGGGCGCGCCGTCGGCGGCAACCGCTGCGGATCTTTCCGATACCGACAAGACGGCTAACTGGTCGAATTGGCCCCTTTACTTGGATATTAACGACGACACCGGTGAGTACCCAACCCTTAAGGCTTTCCAAGACGCTAACGGGATAGCGGTCACCTATACCGAAGACGTTAACGACAACAATGAGTTCTACGCCAAAGTGCGTACCCAACTAGAACAAGGCCAAGACATCGGTCGCGACCTCGTGGTTCTCACCGACTGGATGGCTGCGCTGTGGATTCAAAATGGCTACGCACAAAAACTTGATAAGGCGAATATTCCCAACGGTAAGAATCTGATACCGCGGTTGGCTGATGTCGCATTTGATAAGCCACGTGATTACTCACTGCCTTGGCAGTCGGGTTTCGGCGGCCTAGGCTTCAACAAGTCTGCGGTCAAAGAGGCTTTGGGTAGCGATAAAATCACCACCCTTGATCAACTATTCGATCCCAAACTAAAGGGCCGCATCACGGTACTATCCGAAATGCGCGACACCATGGGCTGCATCATGGCTTGGCAGGGTAATGATCCGGGGAACTTCACCGATGACCAGTTCAGTCAGGCGATTGAGGCACTTGCCAAACAGATCGACAGCGGCCAGATTCGCCAGGTGACCGGTAACGACTACATAGCGGCCCTAGAATCTGGCGACGTTGTCGCGGTAATTGGTTGGTCCGGTGATCTATTCGCCCTCGGCGATGACTTCGGATTTGAAATCCCCGAGTCTGGCGGCATGCTCTGGACCGACAATATGCTCATCCCGGCGCTCGCAGCACATAAGAAGAATGCCGAACTGATCATGAACTACTACTACGACCCGAAGGTTGCGGCCGAGGTGGCCGCATATGTGAACTACATCTGCCCGGTTGAAGGTGCGCAGGCTGAAATGGAGAAAATTGATCCGGCGCTAGCGGCCAGTGAGTTCATTTTCCCGTCGGCGGCAACCCTTGATCGCACTTATGTATTCAAGGCACTGACTCCCGAAGAAGGCGACAAGTACGAGCGCGAATTCCAGACCGCGATCGGCAACTAGGAACGTGGCTGGGGCTCTTCGGCAGGTTGAGGACCTGCACCTGGTAAATCTCACCAAGAAGTTCGGGGATGCTGCCGCGGTTGATGACCTCACGTTGACCATCGCAGCAGGCTCGTTTTTCGCACTCCTGGGTGCATCCGGGTGCGGCAAGACAACCACCTTGCGAATGGTCGCCGGGTTGGAGGATCCAACCGCTGGCACTATTAGTATCGGTGCAAAAGACATCACGAACCTTCGGGCCTTCCAGCGTCCGGTCAACACGGTGTTTCAGTCCTATGCGCTGTTCCCGCATTTAGATATTTTTGAAAATGTGGCTTTCGGGCTGCGCCGCCGCGGGATTAAGGATGTTAAGACTCCGGTCAACCAAATGCTGGAATTGGTTGAGCTCAGTGCCATGGCTAGGCGAAAACCCACCCAGTTATCCGGTGGCCAGCAGCAGCGGGTCGCGGTTGCTCGCGCCTTGATAAATGAGCCAGATGTCTTACTTTTGGACGAACCCCTTGGTGCCTTGGACCTTAAATTGCGGAGGCAGATGCAGATTGAACTCAAGCGCATTCAAAATGAGGTTGGCACAACTTTTGTGCATGTGACGCACGACCAAGAAGAGGCCATGACGATGGCCGATACCGTCGCGATCATGAACGCCGGGCGAATCGAGCAGATGGGTAACCCAGCCGCAATTTATGAACTGCCGAAGACGGTGTTTGTGGCTAATTTTTTGGGGCAGTCCAATCTAATCACCGG
>SHUQ01000079.1 GCA_009694585.1 Candidatus Nanopelagicales bacterium
GTCAGATTGATGACGCCCCAGTCGCTGAACCCTCCGCGGCCGTCATCGAAGCTGATACCACCATTGTTGTTGACGTAAATGGAGTCGTATGAAGTGCCAAACCAGTTGGCGCTGAATCCGAGGGGGACGGATGGTGAACTAACGTCATCCGTGCGGCCCAGTGAAGTAGTCGTGCAACCGCTATCAGAAAACACTGCACCTGTGTTGATGCTGACAACCTGATCGGCTTCGACGCGAGAAACCCCCGAAAGTTTTTCCAGCGTAGCGGCGTCCTCGGGAGTTAGGTCCGCGGCAAAACCATTTATCGCCTTATCGAAGGTATTGGTGACGGTACCACCGAGCGTGGCAATGCGGGCGGCGACCGCAGCCTCGGAGCCATCTCTTACTGAGATCAGGTAACTCTGTTCACCGGAACTTGGCGTGGTTGACGACGAGGCCGATGAGGTGGGCGATGGGCTGGCTGTTTCACTCGAGGCTGGCGTCGGCTCCAAGGTGCCAAGGCCAGGGGAGGCCGAGGGCACCGGGGCACTTGGATCCCCGGTGATATCGGCGGCGGCAGTGGTGGCCCACATCGAGGCGGCAACCACGCTGGCCACACACGTAAGCGCAACGGCAAGGCGCGTTGAGCCACGTGTCATTTGGGTCTCCGATCCAGTTTTCTCCGATTTCCAACTTGGACGCCCATGGCGACCTCGAGGTTCCGTAAGAGTTAGAGGTTTGTAAGCAGCAGGTCAGGACTACGCCAAACCCCCATTTCGTAGTTGTCATTGTCGCATGCGGTGTTATCAACTGTCTAAGTATCGGCCGACAACCCCTGGCAGGAGCCAAGATGACTACACAGCTTCCCGAGCTTTCCGGACCCCCGCCCGCCGGCCCACAGGCGGATTGGTCAAGGTCAAGTAATCCATATGCCCAGTATTCCCCTTATGAATCGACCAATCCACCGCGTCGCCCCTCCCACCGAGGTCGGGTAGCAGTACTAGTTGTGGGTGCGTGCGTAATGACTTTGGGTGCTGGCACCCTCGGTGGCGCGATCGGCTACCTTGCGGCCCGGGATTCACTAGCGACCGAGTCAACGGCGGTGGTGGCGGCTTCGAGTTTGGGTTCGCCCAACGGATCGATCGCTGCGGTTGCTGCCGCGGTGCAACCATCGGTGGTGCAACTTGATGTGACCAGCGACGCAGGTAGTGGCACGGGTTCAGGTTTCGTCTTGCGTGATGACGGCTACATCGTGACAAACAATCACGTCGCGGGCCCGGCCGCTGGTTCTGGCTCCATCAAGATTTCGTTCGCCGACGGCAGCACCGCCGATGGCATCTTGGTCGGCGCGAACCCCGGTTACGACATCGCGGTCGTCAAAGTCGACCGCGCGAATCTAAATGCAATCGCGATCGGCTCATCCGCGGACTTGGTCGTTGGTGATTTGGTGATCGCTGTTGGCTCACCACTTGGTTTGCAGGGCACGGTCACGACCGGCATCGTCAGCGCACTCAATCGCCCTGTCACCGCAGGCGGTGAAGGTGAGACCGCGTTCATTAATGCAATACAAACTGATGCCGCGATAAATCCGGGTAACTCCGGTGGCCCGTTAGTCGATAGCACCGGTGCTGTTATCGGTGTTAATTCAGCGATCGCGTCAATGGGTACTAGCGCCGGGCAACCGGGTTCGATTGGCCTTGGGTTCGCAATCCCGATCGACACCGTCAAGCGCATCGTCGATGAAATCATTGCGAATGGGACTTCAAGTACTCCGGTAATCGGGGTGAAACTTGATATGGCCTTCACTGGATCAGGTGCCAAAGTCGCGGAGATAACCACTGGCGGCCCAGCAGAAACTGCTGGTCTACTTGCCGCAGACTTGATAACGAAGGTCAACGACCAGGTAATCGCCGATGCGACCTCGTTGATAGTCACGATACGCGCTAACGCACCAGGTGATCGGGTAACACTAACCGTGGTTAGGGGCGATCAGACACTGAACTTCCCGGTGACCTTAGATGCGCTGACCTCATGATCCCCGTTTAACTGCAACTCTTCCCCTCTTCAGCGTGCCTACATCTAGCTCCTCCGCGCGGTGTAGGCACGCTGATTCATTTTGGGAGTATTCAAAGATGCGGGATCGCCAAAGACTTGACAAAATGAGGAGGTGCCGTTGAATCCGATGGAGTCTGTTGACGCTGCGCGCCGTCAAGTCGCTGACGGCTTTCGGCGCATCGTCTCGGGTGATCCAAGTGGGGCACCAGATTGGGTTGAGCAACTAGCCCAAGGCACCGATCGCGGTTATTTCGGCCCGGATTCGGCGGCGTGGGCGGTGCACGGGTCGCTACCAACCTTGGTGGGTGGGGTTCGGGCGTTGTTGATGCAGACATTGCATCCGGGTGCACTGGCCGGCGTCATGCAGCACTCGCGATACGAAACCGACGCACTGGGCCGTTTGGCCGGCACCACCAGATGGTTAACGGTAGTCACTTTCGGCGATACGGCATCGGCGGACCGCGAGTGCGCGCGCGTGCGCGGGGTGCATCGCAAAGTCGTCGGCAGCTATCCGGGAATAAATGGCCCAACACCGTATGCGGCCGATGAACCCGACCTACTGCGCTGGGTGCATATTGCTTTTACCGACTCCTTCCTTGCCACGCACCTGGTTTGGGGTGGGCCGATCCCCGGCGGGCCGGACGCGTACGTGCGCGAGTGGGCCAAAGCAGGTGAGCTCGTTGGCGTGGTGGACCCGCCGCGCTCGGTCGCCGAATTACGCGAGCAACTAGCCGGTTATGACCCGGTGCTAGCTGGTGGCCCGGCTGCGGCGAGCACCGTCAATTTCATTCGCAATGCACCACTGGGTCTGGGCGCCAAGTTGCCTTACGCAGGTTTATTCGCCGGTGCCATATCGACCATGCCCGCGGGGCACCGGGCCCTCCTTGGCCTCCCGGCGGTGCCCAATACTTTGACGCGATCGGTGGTCGGGGCCCTGCTGGGGACTTTGGCTTTAGCCCTGGGGCCGGCCTCCCCCTCCCAACGGGCCGCCACCGAGCGGGTCAACACGCTGGAACAGACCCCGGTGTAGCCCGCCGAGCCCATCTCGGGTGATGATGGTTTGATGCGTAGGGCGATGTTGCTACTGGGGCAGGTGTGGCGTAATAGCGGTGTTCGCGCCGCTGGCACCGCAACCGTCATTGCCCTGACCTCCGGGGCCCTGCTGTTGGCGGCGCCCGGGGCTGGGGCCGCCGACCCTGCTCCTACCGGCTCCGCATCGGCAACCGCTTCGGCCAGTGCTTCAGCAACTGCTGCTGCGTCGGCTACCCCATCAGCTACCTCGTCGGCTACGCCGTCACCATCAGTAACCGCCACCCCGACCCCGACCCCGACCCCGACCCCGACCACCCAAGCCCCGAGTGCTGATGCACCTAGTACTCCTGTCGAACCGGTCGTGGTCTTGCCCACGGAGTTGGGTAGTTGGTGTCTGGCGATGTTCCCGCCACTTAAGCCCGGGGTGGAGCGCGATCGCGCACAGGCTTTGATGAGCGGCACAGTCAATCTCAAAAACGGCGGTACCTATACCTTGACCGAACATCCCAACTGGCGCCCGCAAGCAACGTCGGATACTTCCGGAGATCGCCATGTCAATTCGTTGAACTGGGCACTGCCGTTGTTATACCGAGGTGTGCATAAGCAAATACCGGCGATGGTTGATCGCTTCCGGAATATCCTGACTTACTGGATCGAAGACCACCAAGGGGCGCGGTCATACTGGGTAAACGCGTCGATCTACGGCGGCTTGCGCACCCAGACATTGGTTTGCGCAGCGCAGACTTTGAATGATCCGGTCATTGCAGAAGCCGCCGCAAGTGACGCGACGCGAATGGTGAGCAGGTATCGAGTTGCTCCGGTCATTGCAATCGGAGCGAATAACACCGACTTAATCCGCCAGACCGGGGCCTTCGCCGAAGCCTGTTGGACGGGCGACACCGAGCGCCGCGACCGCGCCTGGGCCAATTTGGTCGGCGTGGCAAATGGCATCATCCAAAGTGATGGAAGCGACGTCGAAGGTTCGCCCGGTTATGCCACTTATATCGAGAGCCTGTTGCGCGATGTTGAACGCACCGCGACTACCTGTGGAATTATGTCGGACAACATCGCGACATTGCGCGGATCACTTTATGATTTCGTGTCACAGGCGGTGCGCCCTGATTTCAAACTCGCCTCGATCGGTGACACTTTGAATGAATCCCTGTCGAAGAATTTTGGGACGGGTGATCCGCGGGCAGAGTGGGTGAGTTCTGGTGGCACGCAGGGCAGCCCACCCGTGCAGATCTACAGCAACTATGACGGTGGCTACACCTTCGGCCGCGCTGGCTGGCAACCACAGCCTGGTGGCTTTGACACCTTTTATTCCTTGCGATCGTCATCGACTCGACCCGCGACCCCTCATGCGCATGATGATGGTGGCTCATTGACCATCTACTCACGTGGCGTTGATTGGGTAGGTGATCCGGGCCCATACCGCTATGAAAACTCGAGCCCACTTCGGGCCTTCGTTAAATCGCGCAATGCGCATTCGAGTTTCACGGTGTCGAACATCGTGCGCAACAAATATGCAGGCGTGCGGCGCACTTTGAGTGGTTCGGAATGGCAAACCGGTGGAAACGACACCACCTGTGTTACGGATTCCACCTGGGGCACAGTTCGAGTGACCCGTTGCGTTAAGTACATCCGTTCGGTTGATGCGATCGTGGTTGTGGATTATGTAAATGCCGGTAACCGGGGCAAGGGCAAAGCCAAGCGGGTCGTCACCGAGCGTTGGCAATTGCCACCGGGCCTAACAGCAGAAAATGTCAATGACGTATTCACCATCGCGTCCGGGGATAAGCGGATGGACGTCTATAAGGCAGGTGAAGGCGGCTGGAAGGTAACAACCGCGGGCCCGACTTCATCACAGGGTTGGTTCACCGGTAGCTGGGGAGTAAAGGTGCCAGGTGCAGTGCTGCTCCGCGCTTTGAACCTACCAAAAGCCGGCGGTACTGCCCAAATGGTTACGGTCTTTGTGCCGCGCACGGCTGCAGAAACAGTGCCTGTTGTCATTGACGCAAGTGGAGTCACCGTCACGCGTAATGGTAGAGCGGTAACTACTCCACTGCCGGTGGCCTAGCTCTGCTGATTGATTAAGGCTTGAACCGCGGCGCGCGTTGGCAATGACGAGCCCGCACCCTTGACGGTGACCGCAAGTGCCCCGGCCCCTGAGGCCCAGCGCAAGGCGTCTGAAAATTTCGCACTCTGAGCCAAGGCGGCTGCGAGTCCGCCGCAGAAAGCATCACCGGCGGCAACAGAGTCGATCGCGGTGACTTCGAAAGTGTCAACATCGACTACGCCAGCAGCCGATGCCCAGATGGCGCCGCGGGCACCGCGGGTTATCACGACATTCGGTATCCCTTGAGCACAGAAATACTCAGCGGCGGCCCGGGCTTCGGCATCGGTCTCGGTTGGTAGGCCACTAAGTGCTGCTGCCTCGTGTTCATTTGGCACCAAGATGTCAACGTCAACTAGATGCTCGCGGTAGTCAAGCACAGGTGCGGGGTTGAGTACCGTCAGCGCGCCAATTGCTCGACCGGCGGCGAGTGCTGCTCGCGATACCGCCAGTGGCACCTCGCCATTTGTCATAACTACCCCGACCCCGCTCATCGCGCGAATATGTGAACTCACCACCTCAGCCGACACGTGACCATTCGCGCCGGGTACCACAATGATGCGGTTCAGCCCACGCGCATCAACTTCAATCAGCGCGGTGCCCGATGGACCCGGCACGGTGACCACACCGTCATCATCAACATGGTCGGCGCGGACCAAACCGCGCAGCCAAGCCCCGGAGTCATCGTCACCAACCGCCCCTAGGAGTCGGACTTCGGCGCCAAGGCGAGCGGCGGCGATCGCCTGATTTAACCCTTTGCCACCAGCGTTGCGCTCCAAAGTGTCACCGAGCACGGTCTCACCCTGATTGGGCATGCGATCGAGACCGACGACCAGATCAACATTAAGGCTGCCAACAACTATTACCGTGCTAGGCACCTGCGCGGTTTGGTTCACATACGAGATACTGCCATGTGTGGAGCAGGTGCGGTAATGACCTTCCTTGGGATTGATCTGGGCACCGGTTCAGTCAAGGCCGCGCTGGTCGAGGCAGATGGCAAAGTCCTAGCCGAATCCGCACGTGGCTACCCGGTGGTTGCACCGCAACCGGGTTGGGCCGAAAGTGACCCGGCCAGTTGGTTAGCTGCAGTACGGGAAGTGACAAGTGAAGTACTCGCGGTGACTCAGCCTGCAGCAGTCGGGTTCTCCGGGCAGATGCACGGGATCGTGGTGACCGATGAGAACCTGCTCCCGCTGCGGCCGGCGATCTTGTGGGCCGATGCCCGTTCGATGGATCAGGTCCGCTCGATGTCGCAGCGGTTTACCCCCGGTGAGCTTGCGCGCCTTGGCTCACCTGCGGTACCGGGGTTCGCAGCTACCAGCATTGCTTGGCTTTATGCCAATGAGCCGGCGGTAATGGCGCGTGCGTGGCATGTGCTGCAGCCAAAGGATTGGCTGCGTGCCGCCCTTGGCGGTGTCATCGCAACTGATCCAAGTGACGCCACCGGCACTTTGCTATGTGACGTAGCAACCGAAGTGTGGTCGCCAGCAGCACTTGACTGGGCCGGTTTAGCTGAACAGTTGCTACCGCAAATCGTCAGCTCGAATGCACCAGCCGGTGTTATCAACTTGGGACTCGAAATACCTGCAGTGGTTGGCGCCGCCGACACCGCATGTGCACTAGCCGGGCTCGGACTACAACCAGGTGACGGCTTCATTGCGGTGGGAACCGGGTCGCAGGTGGTAAGTGTGCTTTCCGCCCCCGTACTTGATGAAAAATTAGTGACCCACACTTTTGCTGCTGCCGGCGACATTGGTGCAGGATGGTTTCGAATCGGCGCCGTGCAAAAT
>SHUQ01000009.1 GCA_009694585.1 Candidatus Nanopelagicales bacterium
CGTCAAGCGCGAGCACCCCTAGGCTGAAGACCGGTGCTGTGGTCGGGATTCCAGTAATCGTCGAAAACGATGGAAATGCGGCCGCTTGGAGTGAGTTCAAGTTTGGGGCCGGCGCGCGGGCGCCCACTGAGTTTGCATTTTCGAACTCTAGCGGTCTACTAGACCACTGCCCCATCGTCACGCTCATCGGCACCAGGAACTCGGTCGCGTTTGCGAGCGACCAAGGTGATAAACCCGGCGATGGCGGCAATTAGTGCGACCGTGGTCAAGAAACTCCCGAGCCCAAGTAGGTATACGACCACCAAGAAAATTGGCCCGCCGATAGCGCCAGCCCAAGCGAATCGACCGATGGTGTCGGGCATCGGGATAGGGGGTGGTTCCGGTGGCTCGAAGTGGCCCTCAGATAACAGTTCTTCAATAAATGGGTCTGGTACTTCGGGCGCTATTTGCCTATTGAGGTCGCCAATTTCCATGCGCATGTCACCGGATAGATCTGCGACGATGGCTTCCCAAGCGCCATCTTGAGCCGGATCATTTTGTTCAGGTGATGGTTCAGGAGGTGGTGATGTCATCAGCTTGCGGTGACGCGTCGGACAAAGTCGATGCTGCCGTTCTCGATCACATCTGCTTCATAGTCAACAGTTGCGACATGGAATGACCGGGTAAGGAGCACGTCGGTCTTATCAGCGGATCGAGCGTTAGCCAAAATCCAAGCCGTGTTAGATGGTTCGACCACGTGATCTTGTGCGCTATGGAAAATCAGCAGCGGCTGGGTAACTTTGGCAATATCGGCCTTAACCGCTGACCAGAGTTTGGTCAGTGAATAAGCAGCCTTAAGTGGCATTCGGTCGTAGGCACCTTCGTCAGCGCCGGGTTTTGCAATGTCATTTGAAACCCCGGGGAAGGACGGTATGAAGCGGGACATGAGCGGTAGCAGATGGCGGTCAGCGCGTTCTGAATGTACTGCTGGGTTGACCAGGACTATGCCAGCGATGGCGGGGCCGTGCTGCCCGGCAATTCGCAGGCTCAAGGAGCCGCCCATCGAAAGGCCCATGATGAACACTTTGTCGTGCGTTGCCAGTAGGTCACTGACTGTGCGATCGGCCTCGGCGTACCAGTCTTCCCAAGTGGTGATGTTCATGTCCTGCCAGCGGGTCCCGTGACCGGGGAGCCGCGGAACTCGCACCGTCCAGCCGGCCGAGGCTAGGGCACGCCCCCATGGGGTAACCGATTTCGGGGATCCGGTGAATCCGTGGAGGACGCAAATGGCCACCGAATTTGACTCGGGCCCATCGACTGCGAACGGTTCTGCATCTGGCATCAGGGGCATAGCCACTAGTCTGCCACCAAGAAGCTCAAAGATTCGCGTGGTCAAGGAGATCAGGGTGCTCTACTGGGTTCTTAAGAACTGGGTGCTTGGCCCTTGGCTTCGGGTCCTATTTCGCCCGTGGGTTGAGGGCCGGGAGAATCTCCCAGAAGATGGTGCTGCGCTGCTCGCCAGCAACCACCTCTCGTTCTCCGATTCGTTCTTCTTAGCGGTGGTACTAAACCGCCCCCTGACCTACCTCGCCAAGAGTGATTACTTCACGGGCCGGGGGATCAAGGGCTATTTCACCAAGCTCTTCTTCAACGGCGTGGGGCAGGTGCCGGTTGATCGCTCCGGGGGGCGCAGCGCCGAAGCGGTGATTCAAACTGCCACCCGACTACTTGGTGAGGGCGTGCTGCTTGGGATTTATCCGGAAGGCACCCGCTCACCAAATGGCACCTTGTATCGCGGTCGCACCGGCGCGGCTCGGATGGCACTTGAAGCGAAAGCACCGATCATTCCGGTCGCCATGATTAACACTTATGAGATTCAACCGCCGGGAGTCTTCAAGCCCCAGCTGCGCCGAGTTGGTATTCGAGTCGGCAATCCACTTCGCTTTGATCGATACGAAGGGCTTGAAGACGACCGTTTCATTCTGCGTTCAGTTACCGATGAAGTTATGTACGAGTTGATGACCTTGTCCGGTCAGGAGTATGTCGACATGTATGCAACGCGGGCGAAGGAATTGATCGCGAACGGTGATCCTGCCGATTCGCAATCCTTGGTCGATTCCGAAAACTAGTCGATTGCCCAGGCGGTGCTGCGTCGAACAGCGTTACGCCACCGCTCGTGACCTAGTGAGCTAGGTTGCCCGGGCGCGAAAACTCGTGAACTTCGACGGATACTGATTAGCTCGTTAGTTGATTCCCAAACCCCGGTACCGAGTCCAGCCAAGAAAGCGGCGCCGAGCCCGGTCGTCTGCAAGTGAGCCGATCGGTGGACTGGGATGCCGAGGGCGTCAGCCTGCAATTGGCACAGCAAGTCATTGGCGGCAGCGCCACCGTCTACAGCCAGTACTTGAAGGTCGACGCCGCCTTCGGTGCGCATGAGTTGCACTATGTCAACGACTTCGTAGGCGATTGCGTCGAGGGTGGCTCGAGCGATGTGTGCCCGAGTGGTGCCGCGGGTGATGCCAATGATCAACCCGCGGGCATGTGGATCCCAGTCTGGCGCGCCAAGGCCGGTAAGTGCCGGCACGAAAATTACGCCACCGGCATCGGGAACGCTGCGTGCTAGCGCCTCTACTTCCGCTACGCTGTCGATGATCCCGAGTCCATCGCGAAGCCACTGCACGGCGGCCCCCGTGACAAATACCGACCCTTCGAGCGCGAAGTCACGCCCACCATTTGGATGCTGGAGCGCAACTGTGGTCAGCAAGCCGTTGGTTGACGCTGCAGGCTTCGCGCCGGTGTGCACGAGCAGGAAGGAGCCGGTGCCATAAGTGCATTTTGCCGATCCAGCCGCGAATCCGGTTTGGCCGACGAGTGCGGCTTGTTGGTCACCTGCGATCCCGGCGATGGGTGCCTCGATCCCAATGAAACTTGCCGGATCGCTATTACCGATCACTCCGTAGGAGGCGACGATCTCGGGCAGGGCGTCGAGCGGTACCCCGAAAAGTTCGCATAGCCAAGGGTCCCAAGTGCCGGTCTTGAGGTTGTAGAGCATGGTGCGTGAGGCGTTGGTGGCATCGGTTAGGTGGTGTAGCCCGCGTGTCATTCGGGCAATGAGATACGAATCAATCGTGCCAATGGCTACGCGACCACTAACTACTTGGCTCCAAGTTTGTTCATCGTTTTCGCGCACCCAGGCGATCTTGGTGGCCGAAAAATATGGATCCAGGCGTAGTCCGGTCAACTCACTTACTCTTTGTTCGTGCCCATCGGCACGAAGTTGCTCGCACCTGGCCGAGGTGCGGCGGTCCTGCCACACAATCGCTCGGCGTGCCGCACCTAGGGTCTCGCGGTCCCAAAAACAAATGGTCTCGCGCTGATTGGTGATGCCGATAGCTCCAATGTTTAGGTCGACGAGGGCTAAGGCTGCACGGGTTGCAGCCAAGGTGGCTGACCAGATCTCGCCCAAATCGTGCTCGACCTGGCCGTCAGCAGGAAAATACTGTGGAAATTCTGAGTACTCTTCGGCCACGATCAGGCCGGTAGCTGTTACTACTAGGGCGGTAACGCCGGTGGTACCGGCGTCAATTGCCAAGATCGCGGAGGCGGCTGGACTTGCTTGCCGTTCCACAGGTAGCACCTTAGGGCGCGGGTGCGGCACCTTGGTGCGAACTATCAAGACGTCGGGTTGGGCGTCAAGACTCGTGCCTTGATAGCGTTTACATTGAGCAGCGAAACCGGCTAGGGATGGGACGGGAATCATGCGCGTTGGAGTTTTGACCGGTGGCGGCGACTGCCCAGGCTTAAATGCGGTTATTCGAGGAGTTGTGCGACGTGGCACGAGCGACTACGGCTTCTCTTTTGTGGGTTTTCGTGATGGATGGAGAGGTCCACTTGAAGGTGTCACGATGCCTTTGGATATCGCCGCGGTTCGCGGAATCCTGCCACGCGGTGGCACAATCCTTGGCTCCTCGCGGACCAATCCACTTATAGTTGAGGGTGGTATCGAAGCGATTGAGAAGAATTTAAACGATCTCGGTATAGATGCGCTAATTGCCATCGGCGGCGAAGACACCCTTGGTGTAGCGACGGCACTAAGTGAGCACGGCGTTCAAGTAATCGGTGTGCCGAAAACAATTGATAATGATCTAAGTGGCACCGACTACACCTTTGGGTTCGACACCGCGGTGACGATCGCGACCGAAGCTATTGACCGCCTGCACACCACCGCTGAGTCGCACCATCGGGTGCTCATCTGCGAGGTAATGGGCCGTCATGCGGGCTGGATTGCACTGCACTCTGGTATGGCTGGGGGCGCAAACGGTATTTTGATTCCGGAAGTGCCATTTGACCTAAATGAGGTGGTGGGCTGGGTTGAATCGCGGTTCCGGTCGCACTATTCACCGATTCTGGTGGTTTCAGAAGGTGCGCTACCCAAAGACGGTGATCTCATCACCAAGGACACCACCCTTGATGCTTTCGGCCACGTCAAGCTGTCAGGGATTGGCGAGTGGCTGGCCGGCCAGATCGAAAATCGCACCGGCAAGGAAGCTCGCACCACCGTGCTCGGGCACGTGCAACGCGGCGGTACTCCGACCGCTTATGACCGAGTGCTGGCAACCCGATTCGGGCTCAACGCGATCGAGGCGGCCAAAGATCAGGACTGGGGCAAGATGGTGGCCCTGCAGGGCACAGACATTGTGCGCGTGCCCTTGGTGGCTGCCACCGGGGTGTTGAAAACCGTGCCCTTGGCCCGATATGTTGAGGCGTCGGCCTTCTTCGGCTGATCCTGCCCTACCCTTGGCCCATGTCTGCATCTACTTCCCCTGCTCCGATGCGCCTGGGACACCGGCTTGATTGGCCGGATCTGCCTGCCCATCAGCAGCCACCGTGGCCCGATGCTGGTGAGCTTGCTCGAGCGGTAGCCGAACTTAGTGTCCTCCCACCGCTGGTTTTCGCCGGCGAATGTGACATTTTGCTCGAGCGGTTGGCGTCGGCGTCTCGGGGCGAAGCATTCGTCTTAATGGGTGGTGACTGTGCCGAAACTTTCGAGGCAAATACCGCTGATTCAATTCGTTCGCGCCTGCAGACGGTGCTCCAGATGTCGGTTGTTTTGACGTATGCCGCGTCACTGCCGGTTATTAAAGTTGGACGACTTGCGGGTCAGTACTTCAAGCCGCGCAGTAAGACGCTTGAACTGCGCGACGGTGTTGAGCTCACGTCTTATCTTGGGGATGCCGTTAACTCACTTGAGTTCACCGAGCAAGCCCGCCGCCCAGATGCACAGCGATTGGTGAGAGCCTACAACGCGTCCAGTGCTGCACTTAATCTAGTCCGGGCATTCACTCAGGGTGGATACGCGGATCTACGTCAAGTTCACGCCTGGAATCAGGATTTTGTCCGCGACTCAACCGCAGGTCAACGCTATGACACCTTAGCTGCTGAAATTGACCGTGCACTTTCATTCATGCACGCATGTGGGGCAAATCCTGATGAGTTCAAGCGAGTTGAATTCTTCGCGGCGCATGAAGCACTTTCCATTGACTATGAACGCGCCATGACCCGAATTGATTCACGAACCGGGCTGCCATATGACGTCTCCGGACACTTTCTGTGGATAGGTGAGCGCACCCGTCAACTTGATGCGGCCCACGTACAGTTCGCCTCGGTGATCCACAACCCCGTTGGCGTTAAAGTTGGCCCGACGGCAGCGCCGGACGATATCGTGGAAATCGCTGAACGACTAAACCCTGATCGGATACCTGGGCGGCTGACCTTAATTACCCGAATGGGTGCAGGCCAGGTACATGACGTGTTGCCCGGCATCGTCCAAAAGGTGGATGCCAGTGGGGTTCCGGTGGTGTGGATCTGCGATCCAATGCACGGCAATACTCGTGAAGCATCTACCGGGCATAAGACCAGAGTTTTTGATGACATCATCAACGAGGTGAAAGGGTTTTTTGAAGTCCATCGCGATCTTGGCACGTTCCCCGGTGGGATCCACATTGAATTGACCGGCGACGATGTCACAGAATGTGTTGGCGGCACTGGCGGGGTACTCGAGGGAAACCTTGGAGATCGCTATGAAACTGCATGTGATCCGAGATTGAATCGAGAGCAGAGTCTAGAGCTGGCTTTTCTGGTAGCCGACATGTTGATCAGCCGCTGACTAATTCGAGCAGAAATGTCAGCACTCGCGTATACAACGGCAAAAATGCCAGGAGGAACCATCGCGGTGGTGATTGACGCTGGAGTAGTGGTCGCTTCATCTTTTAGAGGTATCGCCGACATTCGGTCAAGGCTGTCAACGGAATTGTTTTTCAAGAAGGCGGCGCTTCCCACGCTCGAAGATTTGCTCGACCGCTACCGTGGGGGTGAATTAGCTGCCTTAGATGAAGTTGAGGTGGCACAATTTGGTGGCCCATTCCAGCAGGGCGTGTGGGTTGCAATGCGCACCATTGAACCGGGAACCACTGATACTTATGGCGGCTTAGCCATGCGCGCGGGTAGGCCCAGAGCCTATCGCGCTGTCGGCACCGCCTGTTCAGTAAATCTAGTGGCACCTTTCGTGCCCTGTCATCGCGTTGTCGCCGCAAGTGGGATCGGCGGGTATGGCTACGGTCTCGATGTTAAACGGGCCTTACTTAAACATGAGGGCGCTAGTTTTGAGTAAGGAAATGCGCTAGGCGTGCCAATGTGCCGCCTATGTCGCCGGTGCTAGTGCTCGGGTTGATGGTGCAAAGGCGCAAAACGGTGCGGCCCTTTAAGACAGTGCTGGAAACTGCGGCATAGCCATCCTCGTTGAGTTGCGCGGCAGCCCGCACGTGGTCATCAGCATTTGCATCTACTCCAGCGAAAGTCACTATGCCCAAGGCCGCCGGGGTAACTATTTCAAGTCTTTTGTCCTGCTCCACCAGGTATTGGGCGTATTCGGCCAACCCGATACCCCGCTCTACTGCGGCAGCCAGCGTCTCGAGTCCATAGGACCGGAAGGTTAGCCAAAGTTTTACGGCGCGGCTGCGGCGCGTGAGTTCCAGGCTCCGGTTCTGCATCTCGACCGCTCCGCCGGCGACGTCTTTTAGATATTCGGGGTACATGGCAAAGGTGCGCTCGAGGGCACCGGGTGTTTTCACAAATAGGCAAGCAATGTCATAGGGCTGGAAAAGCCACTTATGCGGATCGGTGACAAATGAATCAGCGTGCTCTAGGCCAGGAATTGCTGATCGACCGCGGGCGCAAAGCGCCGCCGGGCCGCCGTAGGCACCGTCGACATGTAGCCACATATTGAATGAGTCACATAATTTGGCAATCGCCGGTAGATCGTCAACCGCACCGGTGTTAGTGGTGCCCGCTGTGGCGATCACTAGCATCGGATGCAATTCATTTTCGATATCAGTTCGGACAGCGGCTTGGAGTTCGAGCGGGTTGATCCTAAAAGTTTCATCGGTGGCCAGAGTGCGAATATGTTCAGCAGGTTGCCCGATTGCCAGTAGGCCCCGGTTAATGGACGAATGGGTTTGATCTGAGAGATAAATGATGCCCTGGCCCTGGTGAGCGCGTGCGGTGATAACCGCGGTGATATTAGCCATGGAGCCCCCAGATAGCAGCACCCCTTCACAAGATGGCGCTAGGCCAAGGCCATCTCGAAGCCAGCCACAGGTGATGGTCTCTAGGGTGCTTGGCCCCGATCCGCCGCCCCAAGACGACGCAACCGACTGCATGCCGGTGGCAAGCCACTCGCCAAGGATCGCCGGGTAGGAAGATGGGCCTGGCACGCGCGCGAAATATCGTGGGTGGTCACCATGTTGCTGATTGGCCAAAGCGATATCAGCGAGCGTGGCAAGGTTCTCGGAAATTGGTGAGCCCTGATGGGGGATTGGTCCACCTAATTGTGCGGTCAGCGCGTCAAGATTCCCGGTGGTCAGTGCCCGCTGATCCCCAAGGGTAGTTAGGTGTTTGATGACACGATCTACAACTTCGTAGCCAAGGCGTCGCATCTGCAATTCGTCTAGCGCCAAGATATTTGCCGGGATCTCAAGTGCCCGCTGGGTCGCTTCCGGGAGATTGTTCATTGGGTTCGGTTCCTTAAGGTCGGCCACTTGCAGGATTAGATAATTCGTATAATTACTGAACTGCCCTTAGGGATCATGGTGCCGGACGGCGGGTCCTGCGAGTAAACACGGTTAAGTGGTGTTGCGGCTGCCTCGAGGACTTTAGGTTTCAGGCCCAGGCCCTGAAGTACGCTGATAGCTTTGTTCTTGGGCATATCGATGAGGCTTGGCACCTCTACCGGCGGCGGTCCTTTAGAGACAATTAGTTCAACCTCGGTGCCGGAGTCGACAACAGCACCTGCAGCCGGACGTAGGGCAATCACCATGCCTTCATTGACTTTTTCAGAGAACTTCTCCTTGGTGGTAACGGTGAGCCCAAGGGCAGTGAGGGTGCTCGTTGCCACTTGGGCTTTCTTGCCAACTAGGTCGGGGATGGGCACTGGCTTTGGTCCTTTGGACACTGAAATATCCACGCTCGTGCCGGATTGTACTTCAGAGCCGATTTTCGGAGTGGTGCTCGACACTGCGTCCACTGGCACTTGGTCATCAAATACCTGGGTGGTTGAACCAATCGCCAGATTTGCATCCGTTATCGCGGCTGTAGCCTCGGCGACCGATAGCCCTTGAACATCAGGTATGAGGTAACGCTCAGGGCCTTTCGAAACTACGGCGCCAACGGCACTACCCTCGCGGACACCGCCACCGGGTTCCGGGTCGCTGCTGATGATCTGATCAGCGGGTACCGTTTCGCTGAATTGCTCTTCAGTAATGACAAGGGTTAATCCAGATTCTGACAGGGTCTCGGTCGCCGCTGCGGTGGTTTGGCCGACGATATTTGGAGTTGGAACAGAATTGCCGGTGGCCAGTAGCCAACCGCCGATGCCGGCTCCTATCACTACTAGCACGATGATGAGCGCTACCCAAGGGCCTTTGCGGCGTCTACCGCGTTCGGATCTTGCGGTTGCCGGCGGTGGCGCCGGTTGCCCGGCGGCGAGGCGGGCCGCGGCAGAGACGTCAACCACCAAGGTGTCATGTGATTCAACGAATGGCCTTGGTGGCGGCAGACTCGCTCTTACTCGTTTTTCATCAGCCAGGAAATCGGCAGCACGCTGGTATCGCAAATTCGCTTCTCGTCTGGTGGCACGCACGACAAGTGCATCTATTTCTGGGGGAAGATTTGAACGAATCATGGACGGCGCTGGAACGTCATTATTTACATGCGCATAGGCAACCGATAACGGGCTATCGCCTACATGCGGTACCTGACCGGTGACCATTTCGAAAAGTAGAATTCCGGCGGCGTATAGATCTGAGCGTTCGTCGGCTTCACCACGTTCGACCTGCTCAGGTGAAAGGTAGGCAACCGTGCCCATAATCAGCCCTTGGGTGGCGCTGGTATTGGAAGTCGACACGGCCCGCGCTAGGCCAAAGTCGGCGACTTTGACTCGACCATCGTCGGCAAGCAGCACATTTTCTGGCTTGATGTCTCGGTGCACAAATCCTGCCGCATGTGCCGCAGCAAGCCCTTCAAGTACGGGTTCGAGTATGACGAGGGCTTGTTCTGGGGTAAAGGGCCCGTAGTCGCGCATCACATCGCGCAGGGTGCGCCCTGGCACAATCTCCATTGCCAAATAGATGAGGCCGTCACTATGACCTTGGTCATAAACCGCAACCACATGTGGGTGGGACAGCCGCGCCGCCGATTTCGCCTCGCGTTCAAAGCGGGCCACAAAATCGGGGTCTTCTGCGAGGTGGCGGTGCATTACTTTGAGTGCAATGACGCGATCAAGGCGGAGGTCAACGGCCTCATAAACGGTCGCCATGCCGCCGCGAGCAAGGCGCGCACGCACCAGGTAGCGTCCGTCAATTGTCTGCCCGACTAAGGGGTCCGGCACAGACTTCTCCACACTTGCGATTCTAGGTACCCCCGGCACCTCGTTGCTGTTGCCACGCTTGCTTCGGCTGACCTACTGCCACTTCATGATCTAGTAACCGCAAGACGGACTGAAGGCGCTGAGCGATGGTACCGTCAATTCGATGAACTTCGATGCCGGCGGGTTCTAGGGTATTGCGCACCACCTCGGCTATCAAAGCATCAACTTGGGCTCGATATGCAGGGCCATCGCGCTGGTCACCATCAGGCTCCCATGGGATGTCGGTACCACACCAAATTAAAGTTCTGTAAGTTTGGGCGTGCTGTACCGCTGATTCAAGTAAGGAACTGTCACCGAAATAGGCGATGCTGTATATCGCGGTCATCAAGGCGGCCGGGTCGCAAACGATCAGTGTTTGTTCCCCGGTAACCGCCAGCGCGTTGCCTTCGGCGGCGATTTGAGTTTGCATGATTCCCGCTTGCTCTAATTCGGTAGGCGTTCGTCCCATGGTGATGACGTACTCACGTAAGTACTCTGGCACCACCAGGGCATCAAGGTGGTCGCGGAGCGCGTGGGCGAGGGTGGTTTTGCCAGTGCATTCGCCGCCGAGTAGCCCAATTTTTCGCAGCAAGCTGATTGTTAGTTTCATTCTCGGACTGACTCAGGCCGTGGCGCGCGCTTGGCGAGCCAACTGCGCAGCCCAATAATTGCCATGGCAATTAAGACCGCGTAGAACAACGAGGTGAACCACAGATTCTGGGTGGCATAAAGCACCGCGCCGACGATATTGACGATAATCCAAAGTACCCATGACTCTGCGTATTCCCGGACCATCAGCACCTGTGCCACGACACTTCCGACGAAAACAAAAGTATCGGGCCACGGAGCCGGATCACCAATAGCGGCGAGTACCGGGACCAAAGCCAGCCACGCCACCAAGCTCCCCACTAAGAGGATCACGCGGGTGCGGTTACTTACGGTGGTTGGAGTGATGGATTTTGGCCCCCAGCCGAACCACCCCCAGATTGCGGCGGCAATAAAGACCAATTGCAGCGCTGCGGTGCCATAGAGCGAGTACTCCCACAGCAACCAGCCGTAAAGGGCACTTGACACAAAGTAGAAGGGCCAAGCCCATCTGGTACCGCGGATTGCGAGGCCGATTCCGATAAATGCGGTAATGACCGCAAGTAATTCGAGCACGGTTACCTCGTAGTTCCAGGCACTGAAAGCTACATTCATGAACATCGACATCGGAGTCCTCCCTACGCCGGAATTACCCGGACAGGTTCGAGCGGTCGGCGACGCCGTGCTGTCGCCCTCTCAGCTCCACTAGGCAGGAGCTCCCGTGCATGTTGAGTTGTGTTAGGAGAGTATATGACAGTGCCGACGAATTTGTCATATGTGTCGATTCTGGTTTTCGTATTGGCCGGCAGTGCCTGGCTTGAGTTATCTTGCCGAACCCGGGTATTCGCTCGAGCGAAACGACTTGTTCTCAGCATGGTGCCTGCGGTTGTTATTTTCTTCGCTTGGGATGCTTACGCGATTGCTAACGGGCACTGGTGGTTTGATACCGGTCGCATACTCGGGTGGTATCTGCCAGGTGCGGTCCCGGTAGACGAGGTGTTGTTCTTCATTATTATTCCAATCGCCGCAATTTTGACTTTGGAGGCGGTGCGATCGGTAAAAGGTTGGGCGGTTGGCGATGAGGATGGTCCATCGTGACCTATACGCAACTTGGTGTACTGGCGGTCATCGTCGCCATCGGCCTCGACTTATTTTTACTGCGCACCAAGTTGGTTGCGCGTAAGGTTTTTTGGGTTTCGTACGCAATCATTGTTTGCTTTCAGCTGATCACCAACGGTATGTTCACCGGGTTTGGGATTGTGCGCTATGACGGTGCTGCCATCATCGGTGGTAGTTCACCTGAAAATGGGACACCAACATTCATCGGTGATGGCCGGCTGGTTTTTGCCCCGATCGAAGATTTGCTATTTGGGTTTGCGCTCGTGCTGCTCTCCCTGGGTTGTTGGGTATGGCTTGGGCGCCGCGGCCTGCAACGCACACCGAAGTCCGGTCCACCAATTTGGCGTCGCTAGCCTGAATTTTGGTGTAAACCCCGAACCCGGCCTGGCCCGTACCTGCTTCGTGCCCGTCGAGCTCGCACCCAAGCTGGTCCGGCTACCCTGAGCCTGCGCGTTATCGGCACTGATGCGCGCTTGGTGAAAACTTCGTAGTCAATCTTTTCGACCTCATCGACAATCCCACAATAAAGAACGCGCGCGGCTTCAATACAGTCCTGTGACGAGGGGTGGAGCATTTCGATACCTAGGCGTGAGCGTTCTTCTAAATCCTTCACGCGCGAGATTTGATAGCGCAGGGCATTCTTTATTTCTGGGGTGGCGACCCGCGCCTGCAGATCAGCGCGGGTAACTCCGAACTTCGCAAGTTCATCAAGTGGTAAGTAAACGCGACCTCGATCAAGATCCTCTCGGACATCGCGGACGAAATTGGCGAGTTGGAATGCGACCCCGAGATCCTTGGCTTTTTCGGCGGCCTCCGGCGATGTCGGTTCGAGAATCGGCACCATTTGCAGGCCGATCACGGCTGCGGAACCGTAAACATATTCATAAAGATCGTCAAATGTTTGATAGTGCGTGACGGTCAAATCCATTTGCATCGAATGCAAGAATGCCTCGAAGTGGCTTTTCGGGATTTCCCAACGTTGCACGGTATCGATTACCGCGCGGCACACCGCGTCTGTTGACTGGCCTTTGTCTAGGTCGTCGAGGAAGGTCTGCCCCCAGGTCATCAGCCAGTCGGCTTTTTGCTGTTCGGTCAGTGTCGAAGCTAGGTCATCAACAATCTCATCGGCATATCTGGCAAATCCGTACAGGGCGTGGACATAAGGACGTTTGCCCTGAGGTAGCAATAAGGTCGCTAGGTAATACGTCTTGCCGTGAGCGGCATTTAATTGTCGGCAAAGTTCATAGGAGGAGCGTAACTCTGGGTCGGTTATGCCTGCCGCATCTAGATCCCTTGAACTCACTTTCAACTCCTGCGCGCGCGCGAGTGATAGTTCGGGTCCTTGCCGACAATACGCTCAGCCGCAAGCCGTCCTGAAACCAGCACCATTGGCACACCAACACCTGGCTGGGTACCCGACCCGGTGAAAACTACATTCTTCCCCCACAAGTTTCCTGGCCGAAATGGGCCGGTTTGCGCAAACGAGTGAGCGGCCGCAAATGGTGCACCGCGTTCCATACCGCGATCTTGCCAATCCAAGGGAGTGGTGATGTCCTCAACTTCAATAGCGTCACCAAATCCTACGTATCCGCGTTCCTCGAGAACGCGAACCACCTCATCGCGATACCGCGGGCCAGTAGTGCGCCAATCAATGTCTGCATCAAGATTCGGAGTTGGGAAGAGTACGTAATAAATCTGCTTTCCGTCCGGTGCGAGGCTTGGATCAGAGCGGGAGGGGTTGGTAACAAGAACACTTGGGTCGCTCATTAGTTGTTTTTTGTCGATTAGCTCATCGAATACTCCGCGCCAGGATCGGCCAAAGTGAATATTGTGATGAGCGATCTTGCTGTAGTTCGCCGAGGATCCGGCTAGCATCAAAAAGCACGAAGGGGAGTAGTTAAGCCGGCGGACCGACCAAGGGGTCTTGCCCAGCAGATCTCGGTATGCCACCGGTAGATCGGGATTCAAGACGACCACATCGGCTCCGATACGTTCACCGGTTGCTGTTACGACCGCAGTTGCCAGATCACCCTTGGTCTCTACCGAAGTGACGGTGGTTCCGTATTGAATTGACACACCATGTTTTTCGGCCGCAGCCGCCATCGCGACTGGAAGTGCATGCATGCCGCCCTTCGGGAAGAACACCCCCGCTATCGAATCCATGTAGGCGATCACCGCATAGATAGCCAGGGCGTCGTAGGGGGAAAGGCCGGCATACATTGCTTGGAAGGAGTAGATGCGTTCGGTGCGGGGATCTTTCAGGTATTCACGTACCTTAGGTGCAAGTTTGCGAAACCCGCCAATAGCCACGAGTTTGGCTAGGTCTGGCGTGACCAAATCGAATGGGCTATCAATATTGCGGTCAATGAAATCCTTCATCTCGTATTTGTAAAGCTTCGAGACAAAGTCAACATATTTCAAATACCCGGCGGCCTCGTCAGCGCCAATGACCTCAGTTATCTCCTGAGCCATTTGCGATACGTCGGCGTGCACATTGAGAATCGACCCATCGGGGTAGAAGGCACGGTAGAGCGGCGCAACTGGCTCAAGTTCCAGCCAATCTTGCATGTCCTCGCCAAGTGCGTCGAAACAGTCGGCGATCAAATCTGGCATGGTCAGGACACTTGGACCGGTATCAAATTTATAGGTGCCGTCCGCAGTTTTGATATCAATGCGCCCGGCACGACCGCCGGGCACTAGTTCGCGTTCCAATACGGTGACTTTGCGACCTGTCCCGGCAAGGCGCATAGCGGCGGAGAGGCCGGCGAGCCCGGCGCCCACAATGACGACGTGATCGGTTGGCCCGGTGACCGTGCGTGGGCTAGTGCGCGGTAGCCATCTTGTAAGTGATCTATTCATTGAAAGGTTCATTTAATAAGTCTTTGCATGAAAATCAATCAAACCGATCTCTTGGTTGCGGCATGGGCGAGGTCGGTCAAGATTCTTCTGGCCTCGGGGTTGACTACGTCCGTTTGCATCGCATCTAGGGAAGTTTCGAGCAGGCTGTCGATGAGATTCTCGGCGTGTTCCCGGGCGCCAGTTTCGGCGATAATTTCGCGGAGTGCTCCGACGCCGGCTAGATCAAGTCCCGGATCACCAAGGTGGGTTCTGATCGCTGACATCTGAGTACTCGAAGCTCGCTCCGAAGCAATTGCGATTAGCACCGTGCGCTTGCCTTCGCGAAGGTCATCGCCTGCGGGTTTACCGGTTTCCTTCGGGTCTCCGAATACTCCTAGTACATCGTCACGCAGTTGAAAGGCTTCGCCAAGTGGTAGGCCGAATGCGGTGTAGGTCGCAAAAATCTCGGGGGAGGCACCAGCAAGTGCGGCACCCAGATGCAGCGGTTTCTCGATGGTGTACTTCGCCGACTTGTAACGAACCACCCGCAGGGCCCGCTCGATTGATCCACCGCCGCGGGCTTGCTCTAAGAGATCAAGGTATTGGCCGGCCATTAGCTCAGTTCGCATCTCGTCGTAGACGGGTTTGGCTTGGTTGAGTGCTGCATCGGGCATCCCACTCGTGAGTAGTACTTGATCAGACCAAGATAGGCACATATCGCCAAGTAATATCGCGGCCCCGATTCCAAAGTGTTCGGGTGAGCCCATCCAAGAATGATTCCGGTGCAGATTCGCAAATCGCCGATGGGCGGCTGGTTGACCTCGGCGGGTGTCTGATCCGTCCATGACGTCATCGTGGATAAGAGCGCATGCCTGCAAGAACTCAAGTGCCGCCGCCGCTCGCATTGCCGGCCCATCAATTTCGGCGGGTGGCCGAGCACCGGCTAGTGCACCGCGCCAGCCCCAGTAGCAAAATGCTGGTCTAAGTCTTTTGCCACCGGCCAGTAAGGCGGTAAGCGCTTCAACCAGTGGCAAGAGGTCATCATCAATAGCGGTTAGTCGTGACGACTCCTGTGCCAGCACCTGGTCGATGGCCTTCTGAACGCGGTCGCGCAAATCAGCCGCGTCAAACGGAGAAAGCTCGTTGGTTGTTGCGGACTCCGCAGGCACGCTGCGAGTCTAGAGGCTTACCGAGAATTTGGCTGACCGGTCGGTTGCGGAAATAGGCACGGGGTGCACTGGGCTAAGGTTTGGCTATGCCGCCGAGTCGTACCGAGCCCAGTCTTGGCGCGGTTCTCGCTGGCGGTGGCCACAGTTTCTCCTTTGAGCTCTTCCCACCAAAGACTGATGAGGGGGAACAGTCACTTTGGCAGACGGTCCGCGAACTGGAAGCGCTGAAGCCAACTTTCGTCTCGGTTACCTATGGGGCGGGCGGCTCTACGCAAGACCGTACGGTGCGCATTACCAAGCAAATTGCTGAAGAGACCACCTTGCTACCTGTTGCGCACTTGACCTGCGTAGACGCGAGCACCAACGATCTTCGGCAAGTAATTGCCCAGTACTCCGATGCCGGAGTTAATACGATTTTGGCGTTGCGAGGTGATCCGGCCGCTGGTCTAGATGCTCCTTGGGTGCAACACCCGGGTGGGTTGCAGCATGCCGATGAGCTGGTGGCACTTATTAGATCCCTTGGCACATTTAGTGTTGGGGTTGCGGCCTTTCCTGAAGGTCACCCCGAGTCCGGAGACTTTGAAGATGATGCTCGGGTGCTGGCAGCGAAACAGGATGCGGGTGCCGAATTCGCGATCACGCAGTTCTTTTTTCGTGCCGCGGATTACGAGAGGCTGGTTACTCGAGCTGCAGTTCATGGTTGCACGATGCCGATTGTGCCAGGTTTGATGCCGGTAAATAATGTTGCGCAAATTGAGCGCTTTGCGGCGCTTTCAGGGGCTGAGTTTCCTGTCGATCTTGCCAAGAGATTCGCAAATATCGAAGACGACCAAACAGCGGTCCATGAACTTGGTGTCGAAGTCGCGGCCACTTTGGGTGAGCAACTTTTGGCGATGGGCGCACCGGGCCTGCACTTCTACACCCTTAATCGCTCTACATCAACGCGCGAGGTGTACAAAGCCTTAGGACTGAGTGCAGATTCACGCAGTTAATTGGCTATTTTAATCGGCCGAGTTAATAAGATTCGCCACGATCTCCGCACTCATCCCGACAAGTGGTAAGCCACCTCCGGGGTGCGATGAGCCACCTACTAAATAAAGCCCACCCACCGGTGACTTGTTTGCGGGCCGCGCAAATGCGGCTCGAGCACCATTGCTTGAAGTCCCGTAGATCGCACCACCGGGTGCGCGAACATCGCGCTCCAAGTCAGCTGGCGTTCTAATCTCACGCCAGAGAACTCGGGTCCGTACGTCCATGCCGCGCCTAGCTAGTACGGCCAAGACGTGATCCGCGTAATGCTCGGCCAAGCCGGGTTCATCCCAATTAATCGTGCCATTCGTGCCATCGCCATGGCGTGGCGCATTAACGAGCACAAACCAGGACTCATGATCAGTGTCCGGTCGCATGAGCCGGTCTTCAGGGGCGCACACATAAATAGTCGGGTCTTCGACTGGAGCAATGCGACGGCCAAAAATTGCGTCGAACTCAGCGTCATAGTTTTCGGTGAACCAAACATTGTGATGTTGCAGTCCGGGTGTGCGGCCGCTGACTGCAAGAAGTAACACGAATCCGGCGAGTGACGGAGTTGATTTCTTGATGCCCTTATTGGCCTCTCGGGCAGCCTGGGAGTCAAGCAGGGACCCGTAGACCTGGCCGGCGTCGGCATTTGCAACAAGAATATTAGCGGCAAAGGCTTCGCCATCTACGGTGCGAACTCCGCTGACTTGGTTCCCGGAGGTAGTTATCGAAGTAACGTCAGTGTTGGAGTGAAGTTCCACGCCAAGGTCTAGGCAGCGTTTCACCAATGCATCTGCAAGTGAACTTAGCCCACCGCCAATGTGCCAAGCACCGAATGTCTGTTCGATATATGGGACGGTAGCTAACACCGCTGGGGCTTTGCGAGGATCAGATCCGGAATAAGTGGCATATCGGTCAAGTAGCGTCACCAAACGCTTATCACTGAAAGTTTTTTCACCAAGTGAACGCAAAGTTGTGAAGGGAGCGACGGTGTGCACATCACTTGGATTTCTGGCAAGTGATAAGACATTGCGCCACCCGGTTAAGGGTGACTGCAAGAACGGCTCTCTGGTTATCTGCCACATCGCCCCACCGCGTTTGATCAGGGTGCGCCATTCGTCAGCGGCCCTGCCCCCGAGTCCGCTAGCGAGGGCATCTGCGCATTGGCCGGTGCCGACTCCGGGCATGATCACGGTGGCCCCGTCACTGAATTGGTAGCGAAAGGCCGGGTCGAGGGGTTGTAAGTCAATGGCCTCTTCAAGTGGCCCCCCGGTCTTGAGGAAGAGATCCCGATAGACAGCGGGCAGGGTGAAAAGTGACGGGCCGGTATCGAAAACAAAACCATCTCGGCGATAAGCAGCCAGTTTGCCGCCGAAATGATCGGCCTGTTCTAGCACCGTAACCGAATTACCTTTGGCGGCTAGGCGCGCTGCTGTGGCCAGACCGCCGACCCCGGCGCCAATGACTATCACTTTAGATTTCACCACCACGGACCCAGCCTATGAGCCGGGTACCAGTTAGTTAACCGCGGTTACGGGTCGACCTTTCCAGGTGTTGGTGCCGCGCAGGTGACGCGACCAAGAAAGTGCATTGAGGGTGCTAAATGCGGCGATGGAGATCGGGTGGGCCAGTGCGTCTGGCCAAATACGTTCGCCGGTGCGGTTAGCAACGAGCACCCGGCTTGCGACCCCGGCCGCGTAGCCGATGGCACCGATGGCACGAGTGTTCCTACGTCCGATGATCATCGCCGCGGCAGGTGCGACATAAGTGGTTAGCAGGAGTGCGTTAACCGCGATGGATCCGGCCGGCCCGCTAAATGCCGACCACAGTGACTTCGTGTACCCATCGACGACTGCTTTAGGCGTCGCGTACATCCGACAGTTGGCAATCTTTGAGCCATCGGCGGTGGCTGCCCTTTGGCCCGTGGCCTTTACCGCTCGCATGAGGGCCACATCTTCGATTACTTCACCGGCGACGGCTTCATGGCCGCCGATCGCCCGGTATACCTCAGCAGCAATCGCGATGAATTGACCATTGGCCGCGGACAACGATGGCCGAGTCGATGTCTCGGCCCAGCGCAACGGCATCGTTGCACTCCATGACCACACGATCAGTGGTTGCACGAGGCGCTCGAGCCAAGTTTCAGCGCACTGTTTTGGGTAAGGGGAGACAAGAGCGAATCCTTGGGCACGAAGGAGTTCTACGGTGCCTCGAATGGCTTCGGGTTCGAAGTAAACGTCGGCGTCGACGAAAACTAGGACGGACCCGGTTGCAAAGTCAGCAAGTCGTGCGCAAGCCCAGGGTTTGCCAAGCCAGCCGGTTGGCGGCTCATCTGTTCCGACAATCAATTTAAGGCGCGGGTCAGTGATGTCCTGAACAATCGCGGCGGTGCCGTCAGTTGAACCGTCATCAAGCACTATCACCTCGAGGTCATCAAGGCCCTGCTGAGCAAGAATGCTTTTTACCGTTACGGCAATATGTTCGGCTTCATTTCGAGCTGGGATCAGAACGCTCACGCGTTCAGTCACTTTTGCGGTGGTGGCGATTGGTACGCGCAGATACCGAAGGTTGATGGCGGTATGTACCGCTATCCCTACTGCAGCAAGTGCCCCAACTGACACTGCCCTTCTCATCACCACTGCGGTTGGCTCCAAGCGCGCCACCACCAAGGGATGATCACGATCCCCATGCAAACCGCACCCCAGAGCGCGACAGTTGGGCGTCCAAAAAATACTGCAGCCGCGAGCACATTAGAGGCGTAGATCCAGCTGAGCATCAATGTTGGTACGCCGTCCTTAACGACCTTGCGCGGTAGTTGGTCGAGTAACCACATGAGCACAAATGCCATTAAAAGCCACCCTAGAAAGTTCTGCAATGGGATGGCCGGGATACCAGGTAGCACCCAGGCGACCGAGTTCCACTTCCAGGCCCCTTCGCTGACCATCTGTGGATCTAGAAATAGGTCCCAGGCGGCGAAGAGCCAGCCGCCAACCAGAACTGTGGCCAAACCCTTGCCGACTAAACGCTGTGCGGCCAATAAGCACGGGTATGCCATCATCGACCAAGCTAGTGGAATGAGTATCGGAACACCAAGAACCGCGGGACCAAGCACGCTGGTGTAGGTGTAGTCGCCGAATGGGAATCGAGTGGCGGTGCCGACTGCCTCGATCGCCCAAGCGAAGCCAAGTGAGATTGCGAGATAGCCTGCGGTCCAAATGAACCCGCGCGATAAGTACGCGTGTGTTGCACTCGCCAAGAAGAAAGTGACGACAGTGAGAATGGTGAGAGCGACGCGCTGTTGCTCGCCGGCCAAAACCCAGATGATCTGCCCGGTAATGGTGAGCCCAGCCAAGACCCATGGCACATAAGGCAGCCAGCCCGATGGGGCACCGCCACGATCAGAGTGGCGCCCGGTGTAGACCCGCACGCTCATGACTTGAGTGTAGGCCGCCTAGTCGTTGGGGATATGTGACCACACCTGCAAGTCGTGAACCCCATCTGCTCGACCCTGTGCGAGGCGCGCAATACCTTCGAAGTCGAAACCGGCGGACGCATGTGCCCGCTGTTCGGCGAGGTTTTCAATGTCTGTGGATGCTTCAACGCGAACGTAACCTTGCTCATGAAGGCGCTCGGCAAGGAGTCGTTGGCTCATGGCGCCGATCCCTAGCCCTCGATATTCGGCAACGATGCTGATGCCGATATTCATGGCCTTTGATCCAACCGTGGGGCCGTACCAAAATGCGTGCGCCGAGAGGTAGCCGACATCGATTGCGGGCGCCCCGCCTGGCGGAGCCACTTAGTAGATCAATTCTTATCGGGATACCCGTGGTCTTGGGCGGTGTCGTACTCGTGGTTAAGGGTGGGCGAGGTTAGGCGCTGCCTAGCTACCTACTTCGGCCGCCTCACCCGCGGTGATGCGAAGCAGTTCGTCATAGCTGGTCGGGAACACATAGTGGGGATGCCCACCGGCAGCCCACACTTCGTCATAGCGAGCGAGTTCAATATCGACGATGGTGCGCAGCGGATGTGGATGGCCAACAGGTGCGACACCTCCGATGGCAAATCCGGTGGCCGTTCGAACGTCATCGGCATTGGCCTTTGTTATTTCATTTACTTCCAAAATCGCAGCAAGTTGCACGGTGTCGACGCGGTGGCCGCCAGAGGCGATGACTAGTACCGGCTTACCGTCGGCGAGAAAAATCAGGGAGCTAGCGATCTGGCCAACCTCGATACCCAGAGCCGCAGCGGCCTCCTTGGCAGTGCGGGCGCTGTCGTCAAGTGCCCGCACTTCACCGCGGGTGCCAAGTAGCGCTAGGGCTTTACGCACTTTGATCACTGATTGTTGCTCGGTCATTTCGCTCACAGTGTGAGGGTAGCCGGGGTTCGAGGTGAGGGGGGTAAATTGCCCAGCATTTGTGTGACATTGGTCGCACCGTAGTTCTCGGCGTGACTGGCATGTCGAGCCCTAGGTGGCGTGATTGGCCCGCGCTGCTAAATTGGCGATCAACAAGGTGACCGGTCCGAGTAAGGGGTTGGCGTGAAGATCGCGGTTTGTGTGAAGCAGGTGCCCGATACCTGGGCTGAAAAAAAACTCCGCAGTGATGACTCAACTTTGGACCGTGAAGCCGCTGATGGTGTCATGAATGAACTTGATGAGTACGCGGTTGAAGAAGCCCTCAAGCTCCAAGCAGCACATGGCGGCGAGGTAACTATCGTCACGATGGGCCCAGAGCGCGCCGGTGAGACAGTGCGCAAGGCCCTTAGTATGGGAGCGGATGCAGCAATACACCTAGTCGATGATTCACTGCACGGCTCCGATGCGCTGGCGACTTCGTACGCCATCGCCACGATTCTTGATGGCCGCGGTTTTGATCTAATTTTCTTCGGCTCAGAGTCAACAGATGCCCGCATGAGCGTCGTGCCGGCAATGGTGGCCGAGCGATTAGGTGTCGCCCAATTGACTTTCGCACAGAAGGTCGATGTCAGCGGCACTTCGGTCACGATTCAGCGCACCACCGACTACGGCTTCGAAACGGTTGAGGCGAGTATGCCCGCGGTGCTAAGTGTGGTTGAGAAAATCAACGAACCTCGTTACCCATCTTTTAAGGGCATCATGGCGGCGAAGAAAAAGCCGGTTGAGACTTTGTCCATTGCCGACGCTGGTCTAGATGCTTCGCAGCTCGGCCTATCCGCCGCCTGGACTGTCGTGGAAGATTTCGCGGCCAGGCCGCCCAAAGCCGCAGGCACGATCGTTACCGATGAAGGTGACGGCGGCGTCAAGCTCGCCGACTATTTAGCTACCCAAAAGTTTATCTAGAGCCCGTACCCCGGAGAGGACGCACATGTCTGAAGTTTTGGTTGTTGTCGAGCATGCTGATGGCTCGGTCAAGAAGGTCACCAGTGAATTGCTGACACTTGCCCGCACCTTGGGGGAGCCGTCGGCGGTTTGGATAGGTCCGGGTTACTCCGAAGCTGCCGCGGCGACACTTGGTGAATTTGGCGCAGCCAAGGTCTACGTGGCTGATGGTGCGCAGTACATCGACCACCCGGTCGCACCGCGCGCAGAGGTTTTGGCCAGTTTGGTTTCAGAACAGGCACCAAGTGCGGTGCTAATTGCCTCGAGTGCTGATGGCAAGGAGACGGCAGGTCGCCTAGCGATCAAAATCAACTCCGGTGTCATAACAGATGCAATAGGTATCTCGGCTGATGGCATCGCGACCCAAAGTGTGTTTGGCGGTAGCACCGTGGTGCACTCCAAGGTCACCAAAGGCACGCCGATCTTCACGGTGCGCCCCAACTCAACCCCGCCGGTAGCGGCAGCGACCACCCCAACGCGAGTTGATGTCAGCGTGCCCGTCAGCGAGGTTGCGATGAAGGCCAAAGTCACCGGTCGCACGGTGGCGCAAAAGGACGGAAGACCAGATCTTTCGGAGGCTGCAATCGTGGTTTCCGGTGGCCGTGGAGTTGGGTCGCCAGAAGGATTCGCTGTCATCGAGGCACTCGCCGACAGTTTAGGAGCGGCAGTTGGTGCCTCGCGCGCTGCAACCGACGCCGGGTGGTACCCGCATCAATACCAGGTTGGGCAAACCGGCAAAACCGTTTCACCGCAGCTATATGTGGCCAACGGCATTTCTGGTGCCATCCAGCATCGCGCCGGAATGCAGACATCCAAGACAATCGTGGTCGTGAATAAGGATCCCGAAGCACCACTATTTGAGCTGGCTGATTTCGGAGTGGTCGGTGACCTCTTCCAGGTCGTACCGCAGCTGACCGAGGAGATCAAGAAGCGCGCCTAATCTTGGGTGGTTAGTTGCTCTACCTAGGTAACCGTTGTCACGCTTTTTATTTGGTTCCGGCCACAGCCTGACACGACGAGACAACCGCGTTGTCCGCTCAACTCGCCCTTGGAGTGGGTTGGGCCCGGCCAGGTGCGGCCGGTATTGGCGGCACTGTCGCCCCGCCGGGGCAGCTGCCGGAGGAAAGTTGAACGGGTATTGCTTTGCGGGTAGCGATGAGTGGCGCCTTTCCCCACCGCTAGGTGGGGTTTTTAAACCCTGTAGCTGGCCCCTGACCGCTCCCGGTCGGGGGCCGGTTGTGTGCGGTGCTGAACTGTTGCACACCGGTTTGATTTTGCCAATTTTGGAGAGATCGATGTTCACTTCTCGGTGGTATCCCAGATGTTCGAGGAGATCACCAAGCGCACCTCATCATTGGTAGCCGGTTACTCTACGATGGTGTGTTGTGAGTGACCGTTCATATCTAGACCATGCTGCGACCACGGCCATGTTGCCTGCCGCTCGCGCTGCGTGGATAGCCGCCTCCGAACATCTTGGTAACCCTTCGTCACTTCATGCGGCCGGGCGATTTGCTCGCAAAGTGGTCGAGGAATCACGTGAGAGCATTGCGGCCGACCTAAAAACTAGGCCCAGTGCGGTCATCTTCACCGCCGGCGGCACCGAAGCCGACAATTTGGCGGTCAAGGGTCTTTATTGGCACCGTCAGCAAACCTTAGGGGCGAAAGAACCACTTCGGGTGCTTGCTTCGGCAATTGAACATCATGCGGTCATGGACCCGGTAGCTTGGTTGGGGGATCATGAAGGTGCCATGATCGAATGGCTCGGAGTCGATCGTGAAGCTCGGGTGAATACAACCGCGATTGGCGAGTTACTGTCGAATAATTCCGATGTTGCCCTTTGCACCGTGATGTGGGCTAATAATGAAGTCGGAACAATTGAGCCGATTGAGCGGATCGCCGAACTCTGCAAGGAGCACGAAGTTCCGTTCCATACCGATGCGGTGCAGGCCCTGGGTCAGGTGCCAATGAATTTGGGAGCCCTTGGCGCTGATGCGGTTACCGTTAGCAGTCACAAGGTGGGCGGTCCGTTTGGGGTTGGTGCGCTGATCGTGAATCCGGCCACCGGCTTTACGCCGGTCTTGCATGGGGGTGGGCAGGAGCGCGATGTTCGATCGGGCACCTTGGATGCGCCAGCCATCGCCGCTTTCGCGGTCGCCATCAAACATGCCGTTGAGCATCAAGTTGAGCATGCACAGCATTTGCGTGAGTTGCGCAATAAGTTGGTGCAAGGGGTATTGGCGACCGTGCCGGGCGTTGTCCTAAACGGTGACCCGGATTTGTTAGATGGTGGGCGGTTACCTGCGAACGCGCACTTCTCATTCCCTGGGTGCGAGGGCGACTCACTCTTGATGCTGTTAGACGCGGCCGGAGTCGACTGCTCGACGGGGTCGGCCTGCACTGCTGGGATCCCAGAAGCAAGTCACGTTCTACTTGCAATGGGTGTTGATGAGCGCACTTCGCGGGCGTCGCTGCGATTTAGTTTCGGGTACCCGTCAACCTCGGCGGATGTCGATCGAGTGATTGCGGCCTTGCCGGGCGCTATCGAGCGGGCCTCGCGCGCGGTTTCATCGAGGTCAGCATGACAAATTGGCCGGTGGTGCCATGAGGGTTTTAGTGGCGATGTCTGGCGGGGTTGACTCGTCGGTAGCTGCTGCACGCATGGTGGATGCCGGCCATGAGGTGGTTGGAGTGCACCTCGCGCTTTCGCGGAATAAGACGTACGGTGATGGCCGACAGCGGGGTTGCTGCACCCTTGATGATGCGCGTGATGCTCGTCGAGTCGCCGACAAACTCGGTATCCCTTTCTATGTGTGGGATATGGCCGAGGAGTTCGCCGAGGCCGTAATTGACGATTTTGTCGAGGAATATCGACTCGGGCATACGCCAAACCCATGCCTGCGCTGCAATGAATCTATTAAGTTCACCGCGGTTCTTGATCGCGCACTGGCGATGGACTTTGATGCGGTTGCCACCGGGCACTACGCCCAGATTGTGCAGGGGTCGGCCGGCCCAGAATTGCACCGTGCGGTGGACCCGGAAAAAGACCAGTCTTATGTGCTGGGAGTTTTGCAGCCTCGGCAACTTTCGCATTCGATTTTCCCACTCGGCGCTGACACGAAAGACGTAATTCGGGCCGAAGCCGAAGCTCGGGGCTTGTTGGTCGCGCAAAAGCCAGATAGCCACGACATCTGTTTCATCCCCGATGGTGATACTGCCGCATACTTGCGGCGTCAACTCGGGTCTTTGCCTGGTGACATTGTTGATGCCGAATCCGGCGAGGTGCTGGCGCAACATGATGGCACTTATGCATTCACGATTGGGCAACGTCGCGGGCTGCAGATCTCGAGGCCCGCGGCTAATGGGGCACCGCGTTATGTTGTCGATGTAGAAATCGGCACCCGGCGCGTAACTGTAGGCCCCCCTGAGTTACTTGATGTTTATGCTCTCGAGGGCATCAAGCCCATCTGGACGACATCACCACTTGGTGATACCCCGATTGAGCTGCTTGCCCAAGTACGAGCGCACGGGGTGCCGGTGCCCGCTCGAGCCCATGAGCTCGACGAACGAGTGATGGTTGAACTTTTGGTGCCCATTCGCGGCATCGCACTGGGCCAAGCGGTTGTGCTCTATGACGGCACCCGGGTGGTTGGATCGGCGACTATTGCTTCGACAACACGTGCTGCGTGAACGCTGATCTATGAGTGCAGAGAAGTTCCCTTGGTCTCCTGTTGTTGCCACGGGCATTGGATCTTTGCCCGGCACCAACGCCGCCGAGGCGGCCCGGGTGATCGTCGGCGAGTTAACCGACTTTATTCACCTGTTTGAACTACCAGCGCGTGGTCCGGGCTCCGACATGGTCGGTCGTACGGCGGCGCTACTTACCGAAGTCAGTTTGGGCCTGGGTCTTGACACCACTCCGCAGGGCTGGCGAGTGGCGCCGGGTCCGGGCCGAGCGATGCGGCGGGCTCGATCATGGTTGGGCGAAGATCTCGATGCACTTGAAGAGCAGTCCCTTAATTACCCCGGGCCGGTTAAGACTCAAGTCACCGGGCCATGGACCTTGGCCGCGAGTATTGAAATGGCAACCGGTGAGCGCATTCTTAAGGACCCAGGGGCCTGTCGCGATATCACTCAAGCCCTAGCGGAGGCGGTGCGATTACACATAGGTGAACTTGGTAGGCGTTTTGGTGGGCCGGTGGTGATTCAAATTGATGAGCCCGCATTACCGACCGTGCTCGCGGGCACGATCGGTACGGCTAGTGGGCTCTCGTCATACCTTGCGGTCGAGCGCGCTATTGCCGGAGCTGGTCTGCGAGTAGTGCTAGATGCAGCCAAGGTTGCCGGCGCAACCGTCGGCATCCACTGCTGCGCCTCCGACGTGCCAATTGACATGTTCATCAATGCAGGTGCCGAGTTCATCAGCATTGACCTGTTGAATGGCAAGTGTCCAGATGAGCAGCTAGGTGTGTTGTTAGAGGCAGGCGTAGGACTGTTCGCCGGAAGCGTGCCAGCGGTTGGTAGTGGCACGATAAGTGATACCGAAGCCAGTCGGCCGGTGCGGGAAGCCATCCACCGACTCGGAATGAGTGACCCAAAATGGCTCGCTGGGGTCGTCATTACCCCGACCTGTGGGATGGCTGGGGCAAACTGGGATTGGGTACGAACCGCATACGACGTTTGTCGGGCAGCGGGGAGTGTGCTGCGAGATGATCGGGTTGATGGCGAGGAAGAAGGCGGCAAGCATGGCAGGTGATGGCATGGCTGGGGGCGTGCCACCGGCCAAGTGGGCCCGGTGGATTGAATTAGCCGAAGCCATCAACCAGGCCCGCACCCAGTACTACCAGCACGATAAGCCGACGCTATCCGATGATGAGTACGACGCCTATTTTCGTGAATTACTCTCACTAGAGCAGGACTTGCCGCAGTTGCAGTCGGGTGACTCACCAAGTTTAAGTATTGGCGGCCGCAGCTCAGAGATGTTCAATCCGGTGGAGCATCTGCAACGTATGTACTCACTCGACAATGTGTTCTCCAGCGAAGAACTTGATGGCTGGTTTGGGCGAGTGGAACGCGGGATCAATGAAGTTCCGGAATTCCTATGCGAGTTGAAGATTGATGGCCTAGCTGTTGACGCCGTATATGTCGACGGAAAACTGCAGTCCTTAGCAACACGTGGCGATGGTCGAGTCGGTGAAGATGTCACTCACAACGCTGCATTTATTGCTGCTGTTCCGGCAGCCCTAACTAAGCCAAAGGGCGCTGCAATGCCGGCGCTACTTGAAGTTCGCGGCGAGATCTTCCTTCCGGTTGCCACTTTCCAGCAGATTAACGAAGAACAGTTGGCCCTAGGCCTATCTCCCTTTGCGAACCCCCGGAACGCGGCCGCCGGTACTTTGCGGCAGCGCATCGATCGCCGGGAGGATGAATTGCGGTTGGCTGAGCAATCGCCTACGCCGGGTGAGCGCGGGGCCTCGAAAATCGCGCGGCTGCGGGCTGAGCTGGAATCGTCAATTGGTCGGCTCAATGGTCTGGGTTTGACCGTCCACGGCATTGGCGCGGTTGATGGATTTACAATCACCCGACAAAGTCAAGGCTACGAATTCTTGTCAGCATTGGGCTTGCCGGTGAGCAAACTGGCCCGTGTTGAAAAAAGTATCGAAGGTGTGCGCGCATTTATTGACTACTTCGGCGAGCACCGCCATGACGTAAAACATGAAATAGATGGTGTGGTCATCAAGGTCGATGACCTTGCCCTGCAAGTTAAGTTGGGTGAGACCGCGCGCGCACCACGTTGGGCCATTGCCTACAAATATCCACCCGAGGTTGTTCGCACCAGGCTGCTCGATATTCAAGTGAATGTGGGCCGCACCGGTCGAGTTACCCCATTTGCGGTCATGGAGCCGGTGAAAGTTGCTGGCTCGACAGTGTCAATGGCCACTTTGCATAATGCATTCGAGGTCGAGCGCAAAGGTGTCCTGATCGGCGACATGGTCTTTTTGCGCAAAGCCGGCGACGTCATACCGGAGGTCCTAGGACCGGTTGTTGAGGTGCGAACCGGAAGCGAGCGACCCTTCGTGATGCCGACTAAGTGCCCGGCTTGCGGATCTAAACTTGGCCCAGCGAAGGACGGCGATAAGGACTTCCGCTGCCCGAATGCGCGTACCTGTCCTGCGCAACTGCGCGAGCGGCTCTCACATGTGGCAGCACGTGGCGCACTTGATATCGAGGGGCTAGGTGAAAAAGCAGCCTATGCGCTGCTGGAGTGCGGATTAGTAGGTGACGAGGGTGATCTCTTCCTGCTCGCTGAGTCAGATCTACTTGGCTGCGAATTCTTTAGGCGCGAGCCGGCCAAGGGGGAGGACGGCCCCCAGCTCACCGAGAATGCAAAAAACATGTGGACTCAGGTGCAATTAGCCAAGACGCGGCCGCTGTGGCGGGTGCTAGTTGCGCTGTCAATTCGACATGTCGGGCCGACTGCGGCGCAGTCTCTAGCGCGTATCTTTAAGAACATTGATGCAATAGCGGCCGCCAGTGTTGTTGAACTGGCTGAGGTTGAGGGCGTTGGCGAGACCATCGCGCTGGCGGTGCACGAGTGGTTTGGTGAGCCATGGCATCAAGAAGTGGTAGCCAAATGGCGAGCAGGCGGGGTGCAGTTGATTGACGAAGCGGGCACATCGGCATCAACTGAGTTAGCTGGATTGGTCGTGGTTATCACCGGATCTTTGGCTGGTTACACCCGCGATAGTGCGGCGGCGGCGGTTACCATTCGTGGGGGCAAAGTGTCGGGTTCGGTATCGGCCAAGACCAGTGTTTTGGTGGCCGGTGAAAATGCCGGCACGAAATTTGACAAGGCTCTGGCCCTAGGCGTGCCGGTTCTAGGTCCTGCTGGATTTGAGGTGCTGCTCGCTGATGGTCTGGCGGCGGCGCTGACTACAATCAAGTAGTGACCGCAATTACTCGTGAGGAAGTCGCTCACCTAGCTAAATTGGCTCGCTTGGACCTAAGTGCCACCGAACTAGATCATTACGCGGAGCAATTGGACGTGATTTTGCAGTCGGTAGCCCGAATTTCCGAGGTGGCTGCCGATGGTATTCCGCCCACCTCGCACCCGGTCCCGGTTGAGAATGTATTCCGCGATGACATCGCGAAACCGGGACTGGACCGGGCCGAAGTGTTCGCCGCCGCACCGGCTACCGAAGATGACCGCTTTCGGGTGCCGAGGATCTTGGACGAGGAGGAGGCATGAGCAGCGCCGATGCCGACCTCATTCGCCAACCCGCAAGTGTGCTGGCCGCCGCCATCTGCGATGGCGAGGTTTCTTCCGTCGAGGTCACCCAGGCGCATCTGGCACGTATCGCTGAGGTAGATGGGAGAGTCCACGCCTTCTTGGAAGTGACCGCAGAGGCGGCACTTGAAACCGCGCACTTAGTAGATGAAAAGCGCAAATCAGGTGCCAACCTGGGAGTGCTCGCGGGGGTGCCGATCGCGGTTAAGGATGTGCTGACGATGCGGGGGGTGCCAACTACCTGCGGGTCCCGAATCCTTGAAGGCTGGCGACCACCCTATGACTCCACCGTCGTGGCCCGCCTGCGCGCCGCTGACATGGTCATCTTGGGTAAGACCAATATGGACGAATTTGCGATGGGCTCATCCACCGAGCACTCCGCATATGGCCCGACTCACAACCCCTGGGATTTAGAGCGCATTCCAGGTGGTTCCGGTGGCGGTTCGGCAGCCTCGCTAGCGGCATTTGAAGCGCCCTTAGCGATCGGCACCGATACCGGTGGATCCATTCGCCAACCGGCGGCGGTCACCGGCACGGTGGGCGTCAAGCCAACTTATGGCGGTGTCTCCCGCTACGGCTTGGTGGCACTTGCTTCCTCACTTGATCAAGCCGGTCCGTGCGCTCGTTCGGTAATGGATGCGGCGCTCCTGCACTCGGTGATAGCAGGGCATGATCCTCGCGACTCAACCTCGATTGACGCACCGGTGCCGGATGTGGTTGCCGCGGCGGCTCGTGGCGATGTACGCGGTTTGCGCATCGGGTTGGTCAAAGAGCTAAGCGGCGATGGATATCAACCGGGAGTTTTGCAGCGCTTCAACGAAGCCGTCGAGATACTTCAAGGGTTGGGGGCTAAGGTCGTTGAGGTTTCCTGCCCCAACTTCGATTATGCGTTGGGCGCCTACTATCTAATTCTTCCGTCTGAGGCTTCGAGTAATCTGGCGCGCTTCGACGGTATGCGTTATGGCCTTCGCGTTGGTGACGATGGTTCAAACTCCGTCGAGCAAGTCATGTCACTTAGTCGTGAAGCGGGCTTTGGGGCCGAAGCAAAACGGCGAATCATGCTCGGCACTTATGCGTTATCAAGTGGCTACTACGACGCCTACTACGGTCAAGCACAGAAGGTGCGGACCTTAATAACCCGCGATTTCACTGCGGCCTTTACGAAGGCTGATGTACTCATCTCCCCGACCGCACCGACCACTGCGTTCAAAATCGGCGAGAAGGTGGATGACCCCTTGGCAATGTACCTGAACGATATCGCCACCATCCCGGTCAATCTGGCGGGCAATTGCGCGATGTCACTACCGGTCGGTCTCTCGCCGGCCGATGGCCTCCCGGTTGGTCTGCAGATCATGGCGCCACCCATGGCCGATGACCGGCTTTATCTGGTGGGCTCCGCACTTGAATCGGCGCTCACCGATAAATGGGGTCACCTGCTGATCGAGGAGGTACCAAATCTGTGAGTACCAACCATGAAACGGTGCCTTTCGAAGAGGCAATGACCCGGTATGAACCCATCATCGGCCTTGAAGTCCATGTTGAACTGGGAACTAATTCAAAGATGTTCTGTTCCTGCGCCACCGCTTTCGGTGCTGCGCCAAATACCCAGGTGTGCCCGGTGTGCCTTGGGTTACCAGGCTCAATGCCGGTGCTAAACCGGGTCGCGGTGGAGTCGACTATTCGCATCGGCCTTGCCCTTAATTGCGATATCGCCACTTGGTGCCGATTCGCACGCAAGAACTACTTTTACCCAGATATGCCAAAGGACTATCAAGTCAGTCAGTATGACGAGCCACTTTGCACCAACGGCTGGCTCGACGTAACTGTTGCAACCGATGCCGGTCCGCAGGTGGTCCGAGTCGAAATTGAACGTGTTCATATGGAGGAAGACACCGGCAAGCTAACCCACTCCGGTGGCGCCACGGGTCGCATTCACGGCGCCGACTATTCCTTGGTGGATTACAACCGGGCCGGGATCCCGTTGATTGAGATCGTCACCAAGACCGTGGTCGGCACCGGGGCGTTGGCGCCGGCAGTAGCGCGCGCCTACGTCACGGAATTACGCGATGTCATGCGCGCCCTTGGAGTTTCTGACGTCCGCATGGAGGAGGGCTCCTTGCGCTGCGACGCCAACTTATCGCTGAATAAGCCGGGGGAGGGTTGGGGTACGCGCAGTGAAACCAAGAACGTGAACTCCCTGCGCTCGGTCGAACGCGCGGTGTACTCTGAAATTGAAAGGCAGGCTGCGGTCTTGGATAGCGGCGGTCGAGTGATCCAAGAGACCCGACACTTTCATGAAGACACCGGCCGATCAACTTCGGGCCGGTCAAAGGAGCAGGCCGAGGATTACCGCTACTTCCCAGAGCCGGATTTGGTGCCGATCGCGCCGTCGCGCACTTGGGTCGAGGAGTTGCGGGCCACCTTGCCCGAAGTTCCCTCGGTTAAGCGGGCTCGACTGCAGAGCACCTGGGGTATTAATGAGTTTGAGCTAGCAACTTTGGTAAATGCCGGGGCGGTTGAACTTGTTGAAGCCAGCATTGCCGCCGGTGTTGATGCGGCAGCGGCGCGCAAGTGGTGGACGGGCGAGTTATTGCGTGTTGCAAATGAGCGAGGTGTTGAGCTGGCTGAATTGCCGGTGACCGTGAGCCAGATCGCCCGCGTTGAGGCTTTGATCGCTGATGGCAGCCTCAACGACAAATTGGCTCGTCAAGTTTTCGAAGGGGTGCTGGCCGGTGAAGGTGATGTCGATGTTGTCATCGCCGAAAGAGGCCTTGCGGTGGTTAGTGATGATGGAGCGCTGCTAGCTGCGATTGATGAAGCGCTGGCTGCGCAGCCAGATGTCGCTGAGAAAATCAAGAGTGGCAAGATCCAAGCGGCTGGTGCCATTGTCGGTGCCGTTATGAAAACCACAAACGGGCAAGCCGATGCTGCGAAAGTGCGTGCACTACTGCTTGATCGCCTCGGGGTAAGTGAGTAGCACCCCGTGGCTGGCATCGCGCTGCTCCCGATACTCGGTGCAGGCGGGGTGGGGCAGGCGATCAGGCGGCGCCTGGAACCATTCGAGGCCACCGTCACCATGATTGGGCGCACCGCGCGCGGATGTTCGACCTGTTGCTGATCTTGAGTTGATCCTGCCGACCGCCGATGTGGTGGTGCTGGCGGTGCCACTTGATCCCACCACCCGCGGCCTGGTCGATGCGAAATTCCGCAAGCTTATGAAACTTGGTGCCTTATTGGTGAATGTGTCACGTGGCCCGGTAGTTGTTACCGATGCGCTAGCTGATGGGCTGCAAGGCGGGGCGCTAAGTGCGGCGCTGGATATGACCGATCCCGAGCCGCTGCCACCAGGCCACCGGCTCTGGTCCTGCCCCAATTTATTGATCTCGGCACATGTCGGTGGTGATACTTCAGCATTTGCCCCCAGGGCAAAAACCTTGGTTTCGGAGCAACTGACTAGTTGGGCCACTGGTCAGCCAATGCGAAATATCATCCCCACGGCGCATGCCCATGAACTCCTTGATTCCGGGCAAACATTAAGGTGTCGCTATGACGAATATGAAGCCGCGCAGTTCCGAAGTCACAGATGGATTGGAGCGAGCCGCTGCCCGCGGGATGCTTCGAGCGGTCGGGATGTCCGATGAAGACTTCCCAAAGCCTCAGATCGGGGTTGCTTCGTCCTGGAATGAGATAACACCTTGCAACTTGTCCTTGGAGCGCCTAGCGCGTTCGGCTAAAGAAGGGGTGCACCAAGCCGGCGGTTTCCCGATGCAATTTGGCACCATCTCGGTGTCGGACGGGATCTCGATGGGCCATGAGGGGATGCACTTTTCCCTTGTTTCGCGCGAGATCATCGCCGACTCGGTTGAGGCCGTGATGCAAGCAGAACGCCTTGACGGCATGGTGACCTTTGCCGGCTGTGATAAGTCGTTACCGGGGATGTTGATGGCCTCGGCGCGCATTGACGTGGCTTCGGTTTTCGTTTACGCGGGGTCAATTCTTCCCGGGCACGTAAAATTATCCGATGGCACCGAAAAAGATGTCACGATCATTGATGCATTTGAGGCGGTAGGGGCCTGCGTGCGCGGACTGATGTCGCGCGAAGATGTTGATACAATTGAACGGGCAATCTGCCCCGGTGAAGGTGCCTGCGGTGGCATGTACACCGCCAACACCATGGCAAGTGCGGCTGAGGCTATGGGGATGTCATTACCTGGTTCGGCAGCGCCGCCGGCTGTTGACCGCCGCCGCGATGGTTTTGCCCGTCGCTCCGGCGAGGCGGTTGTTGAACTTATCCGTCAAGGTATTACGACCCGCGACATCATCACGAAGCAATCACTTGAAAATGCAATTGCGGTTGTAATGGCATTTGGCGGCTCAACGAATGCGGTCTTGCATTTGCTCGCCATCGCCCATGAGGCAAATGTTGAACTCGAAATGGAAGATTTCCATCGCATCGGTTCCAAGGTGCCGCTGCTTGCCGATGTGAAGCCATTTGGTCGTTTCGTGATGAGCGATGTTGATCGGGTCGGCGGGGTGCCGGTGATAATGCGGGCGTTGCTCGACGCTGGCTTAATGCACGGTGATTGCCTGACGGTGACGGGCAAGACCATGGCTGAAAATCTCGCGAAAATCAATCCACCAGATCCGGACGGCGATATTTTGTACGCCTCCAAGAATGCAATTGCCACCACCGGCGGCATCACGATTTTGTCCGGCTCGATGGCCCCGGCGGGAGCCGTTGTTAAGAATGCCGGGGTACCCGTTGAGGTCTTTGAGGGTGCGGCTCGGGTATTCGAGCGTGAGCAGTCGGCGATGGCGGCGCTTGAGGACGGCACTATCCAAAGGGGTGATGTCATCGTCATTCGCTACGAGGGCCCCAAGGGTGGTCCGGGTATGCGCGAGATGTTGATGATCACCGGGGCGATCAAAGGTGCTGGCCTCGGCAAGGAGGTCATGCTCATCACCGATGGCCGGTTCTCCGGGGGTACTACCGGATTATGTGTTGGCCACGTAGCCCCCGAGGCGGTTGATGGCGGCCCGATCGGGCTGGTCGAGCCAGGGGATCGGGTGCGAATTGATCTCGGTGCCCGGACTTTGGATCTTTTGGTTGACGAGGCCGAACTTGCCAGGCGGCGGGCGGCATTTGTGCCCCTGCCGCCGCGCTACACCAGGGGAGTGCTGGCTAAATACATCAAGTTGGTGGGCTCGGCATCCAAGGGCGCGGTATGCGATTAATCCCCCGGTGATAGCAACTTTAT
>SHUQ01000010.1 GCA_009694585.1 Candidatus Nanopelagicales bacterium
GGCGAAACCACCGAAGAGTTTTCAATTCAATATGAGATCAACCCCGCGCCGATGAAAGCCGGGACCTACCGAAATATGTCGGGTAACTTAGCGCTCTCATACGGACTCATTGCCGCGTCGAAATTGTCAGGGCTCCAGTTATTCCTCGGGTCTTACCCGATCACCCCAGCTTCGGATATTTTGCATGAGTTGAGCCACCACAAGCGTTTTGGCGTGATGACCTTTCAGGCCGAGGATGAAATTGCCGGTGTTGGTGCAGCAATCGGTGCTTCCTACGGCGGCGCACTTGGTGTAACTACCACTTCGGGGCCCGGTGTGGCCTTAAAATCAGAAGCGATCGGACTAGCGGTCTCTCTCGAGTTACCATTACTTGTTGTTGACGTGCAACGCGGTGGCCCATCAACGGGCCTACCAACCAAAACCGAACAGTCCGATCTCCTGCAGGCCATGTTTGGCCGCAACGGTGAAGCCCCGGTCCCGATCGTTGCCCCGCAGTCACCTTCTGACTGCTTCTTCGCAGCCATCGAAGCCGCAAGAATTGCCATCACGTACCGCACGCCGGTGTTCTTGCTTTCAGATGGCTATCTCGCCAATGGATCTGAGCCATGGTGCGTACCCGACGTCAGCCTGCTGGCAAAGATCGACCCCAACTTCGCCACCGAACTCAACCATGAAGCCGCTGACGGGACCATGGAGTTTTGGCCGTATCTACGTAACCCGGAGACTTTGGCCCGCCCGTGGGCGATACCCGGGACCGCGGGCCTCGAGCATCGAATTGGCGGTATCGAAAAAACCGATGGGGCTGGCACGATCTCATACGATGCAGATAATCACGACAAAATGGTGCGGCTGCGCCAAGCAAAAGTTGATGCCATTGCGCGCACGATCCCTGAACTCGTGGTTGACGACCCCGATGGTGATGCCCGAGTTTTGATTATGGGCTGGGGGTCTACCTACGGACCAATTGGTGCCGCTTGCCGTTTGGTGCGCACTGAAGGCAAGTCGGTGGCCCAGATCCACCTGCGCCACCTCAACCCCTTCCCGTCAAATCTTGAGAACATTCTGAAAAGTTACGACCGGGTGATCCTGCCCGAAATGAATCTAGGTCAACTTTCGATGCTCCTTCGCGCCAAGTACCTCGTCGACATCATCAGTTACAACCAAGTGCGAGGCATGCCATTTAAATCCGATGAACTTGCCACAGTTATCAATGATGTACTCGAGAGCGTGTGAGGAAGACATGACAACTGATGCATTCCCAGCCCTTTCTTTAGTCCCCAAAGCTGATGCTCTCCAGACGGCGAAGGATTTCAAATCAGACCAAGAGGTTCGTTGGTGCCCGGGCTGCGGTGACTACGCAATCTTATCTACCGTGCAGAGTTTCCTGCCTGATCTTGGACTCAAGCGCGAAAATATTGTCTTTATATCCGGCATCGGTTGCTCATCGCGCTTCCCTTACTACCTGGATACTTTCGGCCTGCATTCAATTCACGGACGCGCCCCGGCCATCGCCACCGGGTTGGCAACTTCAAGGCCGGACCTTTCGGTCTGGGTAATTACCGGCGACGGCGACGCCCTGAGTATCGGTGGTAACCACCTCATCCATGCACTGCGGCGCAATGTCAACCTTAAGATCTTGCTGTTCAATAACCGCATTTATGGCTTAACCAAGGGTCAGTACTCCCCCACATCCGAACGCGGCAAGATCACCAGGTCGTCGCCACAAGGATCCCTTGACTATTCATTTAATCCGGTCTCCTTGGCCCTTGGCGCCGAAGCTACTTTCGTTGCACGCACCATTGACTCTGACCGAAAGCACCTCACCGATGTGCTAACCGCGGCTGCTGCCCATGAGGGCACCGCCCTGGTGGAGATCTACCAGAATTGCAATATTTTCAATGACAATGCATGGGAGCCTCTCAAGGACATCAACACCCGCGATGACCTAATGATGCGCTTAGTCCACGGTGAGCCGATTCGCTTTGGCAAGAATCAAGAAAAGGGTGTCGTTCGTAAGTCCGATGGACATCTCGAGGTCGTTGAGATCACCAAGGTGGGGCTCGACAACATAATCACGCATGACGCACATGCCAAAGACCCCGGTCTCGCGTTCGCGCTTTCACGCCTGTCTAACCCACGCACCTTGGAGAACACACCGATTGGGGTGTTCCGCGACATCACCCGACCGTCGTATGACCGCTTGATGCGCGAACAGATTGCCGAAGTCACCGAGGATCAAGGCGCCGGTGACCTGCAGACTTTGCTTTACGGTAAAGACACTTGGGCTGTCTCCTGACCAATCAAGACGAACATAAAAAGCATACCCAGGGGCTGCTATTTGGTGTTGCGGCATATGTTCTTTGGGGGCTGTTACCCCTTTATTTCGCCCTACTTGACTCAGTTTCGCCCTTCGAAATCGTCGCGCACCGAGTTATTTGGTCACTCGTACTCCTCTGCATAATCATCACCATTACTCGGGGGTGGTCAAAACTACGGCTGGCATTGCGCGACCGAAAGTCAGTTGGCCTATTAGCTGTCGCATCAGTGGCATTAAGCATCAACTGGCTGGTCTACATCTACTCCGTTTCAATAAGCGAGGTTGTACAAGCCTCCCTCGGCTACTTCATCAATCCACTAGTCTCGGTCGCCCTCGGAGTGATCTTGCTGGGTGAACGGCTGCGTAAAACGCAGTGGTTCGCCGTCGGGCTAGCGGTATTGGCAGTAATGGTTCTTACATTTTCCTATGGTGCCGTGCCATGGATCAGCCTGATTCTTGCTTTTTCATTCGGGTTCTATGGGCTCCTGAAAAAGTACGTGGGTTTTGGTGCCGTAGAGAGTTTGACCATTGAAACCGCGGTACTGAGCCCGGTCGCGCTCATTTTGCTAATCACACTGGAAAGTTCACTGGCCGCAGCTTTCGTACAGGATGGCTTGCATATCAGTCTGCTGCTGCTCCTGCTCGGACCAGTTACCGCGATCCCATTACTCGCATTTGGCGCCGCTGCAACGCGCATCCCGCTATCGATGCTCGGCCTACTGCAATACATCACCCCGATACTTATTTTCACATTCGGTGTCACTGTCTTCCATGACTCCATGTCGACCTCGGGCTGGATTGGCTTCATCATTGTCTGGATCGCACTGCTTGTGTTTTCGGTGGACGCCGTACGTAAGGCACGAATGGCCGGTAAAAGCCGACGCGGTGACCTCGCCGAATCACTAGTAGTGATCGAACCCGACTAATCGGGTACTTATCCGGTTCGAGTTACCACGTAATCGCAGAGTGTCGCCAACGCCGATTTGGGGGCGCCTTCGGGTAACGAGTCCAAGACCAAACGGGCTTCATCAGCCCACCTGCCCGCCTCAGCCCGGGCTTCGTCTAAGGCCACGTGGCCGCGCAGGAGGGCCAGGGCCTCGGCATGCTCGGCATCATCAGGTAACGGCCGCCCCAATAATTCTCGGAGGCGATCATCGGCTGGATCCTCACTCCTCAGCGCCATCAACGTTGCCAAAGTCGGCACCCCTTCACGCAGGTCAATGCCTGGGGTCTTGCCCGACTGCACGGAGTCAGAAGTGATATCGACGATGTCGTCGGCCAATTGGAAGGCCACTCCGATGAGCTCACCGAACCGGGTCAATATCTCGGTTACATCTGAACCGGCCCCGGACATCATGGCTCCGTAGCGGCAACTGGTGGCGATCAAGGACCCCGTTTTGTCGGCTAGAACCGCAAGATGGTGCTTAACCGGATCCATCCCGTCGGCCGGGCCTACGGACTCAAGAATCTGACCGGTACATAGGCGCTCGAAAGTTTGAGCTTGGATGCGAACCGCATCCGGGCCTAGATCGGCCAGAATCCCAGAGGACCTGGCGAACAGGAAGTCCCCGGTCAAGATCGCCACCGAATTACCCCAACGCGCATTAGCGGTGTCAGCACCGCGGCGTACTGCGGCTTCGTCCATGACGTCATCGTGATACAAAGTCGCCACGTGGGTTAGTTCGACAGCAACGGCGGCCGAAATTACCGCAGGCCTACTTGGGTCACCGAAATGCGCCGAAAGTAACACCAAGAGTGGGCGAAACCGCTTCCCACCGGCATCAACCAAATGCCTTGAGGCTGCGGTGACGAACGGGTATTCACTGCGCACGGCCTGATCAAGTGCGGCTTCAACCCGGGCTAACCCTTGAGCCAGCTCGCTTTCAAGCACCGGGTCAGGTGAGAAGCGGTCCAGTGCGGGTCGAAGCATGGAACAACGGTACTACCTAATGAACAGGCCAGCATTGCTGACCAATTCCAGGACCGGTTGGGGCAAGATGCCAAGGACCAAAGTCACGGTGGCTCCGGCCGCCAGCGCAATGGTCGTGAACACCGATGGCACTACAACCGAGGCGGTCTGGGGCCCAGACTCGGTGAAGAACATCGCCACAATGACCCGCACATAGAAGAATGCTGCAATAAGTGACGCCACCACGGCCACGATTACTAGCCAGGTATCACCGCTGGCGAGGGCGGCCGCAAAAACGCTGAATTTACCGATGAACCCACTCGTCAGCGGGATGCCGGCAAGGCCGAGCATGAATAACGCGAAGATACTTCCGACGAGCGGGGATTTGCGACCCAGCCCGGCCCATTTGGACAAATTGGTGGCCTCACCGGACTCGTCACGAACCAGTGAAATTACCGCGAAGGCACCGATCGTCGTAAACCCGTAAGCAATTAGATAAAACAGCGCACCGGCCAGACCAGCGGGGCTCGCAGCGATTACTCCAACCAGAATGAATCCCGCCTGCGCAATTGATGAGTACGCGAGCATGCGCTTGATATCACTTTGACTGATTGCGATGATTGACCCGACCAACATCGTCAAGATGGCGATGATCGACATCATCGGAACCCAGTCCCAGCGCATCCCGCCAAATGCAACGTACAACACGCGCATCAGAGCGCCAAAAGCAGCGATCTTGACGGTGGCCGCCATGAAGCCGGTGACGGCTGTCGGCGCGCCCTGGTAAACGTCAGGGGTCCACTGGTGGAACGGCACCGCCGCCACCTTGAAGAGCAGACCAACCAAAATCAACGCCATGGCAATCAATGCCAAGGAGGTCTGGCCGGGCTTGGCCGTCAAAACACTCGCGATCACCGGCAATTGGGTTGAAGCCGCGTAACCGTAGACCAGTGCTACCCCATAAATGAAGAAGGCGGAGGAAAACGCACCGAGCAGGAAGTACTTAAGTGCGGCCTCCTGCGAGAGCAGACGGCGACGACGCGCCATGCCAGCCAATAGGTAAAGGGGTAGGGACATAACTTCAAGTGCAACGAACATCAGCAATAGGTCATTAGCCGAGACGAATAACACCATGCCCGAGACCGCAAACAAGAAAAGTGGCCAAACTTCGGTCTGGAGGTACCCACGCGCCGTGAACTGTTTTTCATCCTCGGAGCCGGGCAGGGCTGATGCACGCGCGGCGAAGACATCACCACTTGGATCTACCGAGCGTTCGGCCATCAGCAACGCGCCCAAAATCGCTAACATCAAAATTGCGCCCTGCATCACTAGTGCTGGGCCATCAATGGCTATCGCACCTTCGGCGGTTACTATCCGAACGCCGGTAATAGTAAAGATCCAAGCGAGGGATGCGATCAAGGAGCCGAGCACAATGAACAGCTGGACGAATCGTCTCGAACCGCGCGGCAGTAGCGCCTCCACCAGGACCGAGATAACACCGGCACCCAGCAAAATCAATAACGGCGCAATCGCGTTGTAATCGACTATTGGAAGAGTGAACGGTACATCAACGCTCACCGCGGCAAGGATACTCACTGGCCGCTCCCTTCACTTGAAACCGTGGGTCCGGGGTCGGTAGCCGCAATCGTGGTCATCACGCGATCCACCGCGGGGTTTATGACATTCAATATCGGGGCCGGGAAGAGTCCGAGCACCAAAGTCAGCACCACAATCGGCATCAAGGCGATGACCTCACGACCGCCTAGGTCAGGCATGCCGACCAACTTGGGTGCGAGCGGGCCTGTCATCGATTTCTGATACAGGCGCAGTACATACGCTGCCGTGATCACCATGCCCAAGGTCGCCACCCCGCCGACGAACAGGTAGCGCTGGAAAGTTCCGAGCAGCACCATGAACTCACCAACGAAGGACACCAGACCTGGCAGCGCCAGTGATGACAGGGCGGCAAACATGAAGAAGCCGGCAAGTACCGGCGCCGCTTTATTCACTCCCCCGAAGTCAAAGATGAGGCTGGAGCCATTGGCGCGCTGCATCAAGAACCCTGCGGTTAAGAACAGCGCTGCCGTAGATAGCCCATGGGCAACCATGTAAACCATCGAGCCGCTTTGGGCGATGGTGGTGAATGCGAAAATACCCAGAGCGATGAATCCGAAGTGCGACATCGACGAATAGGCGAACAACCGCTTCATGTCATTTTGGTTCAATGCCACATACGCCCCGTAGAAGATGCCAATAAGTGCCATGCCAATCACGACCGGTGCATAAAATTCGCTGGCCGCCGGGAAAATTGGCAGGCAGTACCGGATCATTCCGAAAGTTCCCACCTTGTCGAGCACTCCGATGAGTAGTACCGCTGTTCCGGGCTTGGCCGCACTCGCAGCGTCAGGTAACCAAGTGTGAAATGGCCACAACGGCGCCTTGATGGCAAAGGCTAGGAAGAAGCCGAGGAAGAGGATCCTCTCGGTCGTTGGATCCATCTCCAACCCCACCAGCGACAGGTAATCAAAAGTGCCTTGGCCGGTGACCTGGGCTGAAACCACATAAAGGCCGATCATCGAGGCCAACATGAAGAGCCCACCGAGCAGGCTGTAGAGCAAGAACTTAACAGCAGCGTAGGACCGTTGTGGCCCGCCGTAACGGCCGATCATGAAGTAAACCGGGAGCAGCATGACCTCAAAGAAGACATAGAACATGAATACGTCTGTGGCAGCGAACACCCAGATCATTAAAGATTCCAATGCCAAAATTAGGGCGAAGTAGCCCTTTACCGATCCATCGCTGGTGGTATCGACATCACGCCACCCGGCAATAATAACGATCGGTACTAAAGTTGCCGCTAAGGCGATTAAGACCAGCCCAATTCCATCGACGCCCACCGAGTACGAGATGCCAAAGGCAGGGATCCACGGGTAAGACTCCGCAAATTGGAATGGCTCGCTTGAAGCGCCATTGAATTGCAGCGCCATGATTACCGTCAACACCAAGGTGACCAATGAGATCGCCAACGCCAGTTGCTTCGCCAAGGTTGGTCGCGATTTGGGCAGTAACACCAAGATGACACTGCCGATTAAGGGCACGATCGCAAGGATCGTCAACCAGGGGGTCATGACAGCCTCACCAGTACGAGAGCGGCGACAATTAAGACGGCCCCGCCGAGCATTGAAAGTGCATAGGACCTGGCAAAACCTGATTGGGTGCGGCGTAAGCGCCCAGATACGCCACCCACGAACGCCGCACTACCGTTGACAACTCCATCGATCCATGACGAGTCGAACCAGGTAAGCCAACGTGCGAGCGCGAATGAAGGTCGGACAACTACTACGTCATTTACCAGGTCGCCGTACAGGTCGCGACGCGCTGCGCGTGTTAGCCAGTTGCCACGCGGGGCATCAATCGGCACCAGCTTGGCACCGTACTGTCGCCAACCAATAAAGGCGCCAATTAGCACGACCACCAAAGTGATGGCTTCCAAAGTTGTCGCCGACAACTGGGTGGGTTCACTAGCAAATCCAACAACTGGCTCTAACCAAGTTTCGATATTGCCCCAGAACAACAGTGCCATACCCAAGAACGTCGAACCGATCGCCAAGATGATCAGCGGAATGGTCATGACCGAAGGTGACTCGTGTGGGTGCACGTCATCCTCCCACCGGGCCTTGCCGAAGAACGTCATCGCGATCATGCGCGTCATGTAGAAACCGGTGATTCCAGCACCCAAGATCGCCGCGGCACCAATAACCCAGCTACGCTCAAAGGCGGCATGGATGATCTCATCCTTCGACCAGAATCCAGCAAATGGTGGAATCCCCATGATTGCTAGATAACCGGCCATGAAAGTTACGAATGTAATGACCATCAAGCCGCGCAAAGCCCCATAACGGCGCATATTCACGTTGTCTTTCATGCCATGCATGACCGAACCTGCGCCCAAGAACAGCCCAGCTTTGAAAACACCATGGGTCAAAAGATGGAAAATGGCAAAAACATAGCCAACTGGACCAAGGCCAGCCGCAAAAATCATGTAGCCGATCTGGCTCATCGTGGAACCAGCAAGTGACTTCTTAATGTCGTCCTTGGCGGAACCGATGATTGCTCCCATAAAGATCGTGATCAGACCCACAAGCACGACGGCGGCCGCGGCCCACACCGCTCGATCGAAGATCGCATTGCTGCGCACGATCAGATAAACACCCGCGGTAACCATTGTCGCGGCGTGAATAAGTGCAGATACCGGGGTCGGGCCTTCCATGGCGTCAAGGAGCCAGGCTTGCAACGGGAACTGCGCTGACTTACCACACGCCGCAAGTAGTAGGAGCAACCCGATCGCCGTCATGATGCCTTCACCTGCTTCGCTGGCTTGGCCGAAGACATCACTAAATGTCACCGAACCGAAAGTCACGAACATGACCATGATCGCCAGGCTGAGGCCAACGTCACCAACTCGGTTGATGATGAATGCCTTCTTGGCCGCTGCCGCGGCGGTGGGCTTGATCTGCCAGAACCCGATCAACAGGTAACTGGCCAAGCCAACTCCCTCCCATCCGACATAGAGCAGGAGGTAGTTGTTAGCAAGAACCAGTAACAGCATTGCCGCCACGAACAAATTCAGGTAGCCGAAGAACTTCCGCTTGTCGGCGTCGTGTGACATGTACCCGATGGAATAGATGTGAATAAGGGAACCGACAATCGTGATCAGCAGTACGAACACCATCGAAAGTTGATCAAGCTGGAAAGCCATATCGGCTTGGAAGTTACCAGCGAACACCCAGGTAAAGAGGGTCTGTCCAATCGAACGCTCCTCGGCTGCTTGCCCCATCATCGCAAGCAGCATCACCACCGCCAGTGCCGCGGATCCAACCACAGTTAGCACTCCGAGGTAGGGACCCCAGGAATTGGTACGACGGCCTCCGAGCAGCAGTAAGCCCGCTCCAAGAAGTGGCAAGGCAATTAGCAGCCAGATCAGGGAGAACACGCCCTCTGCGGGCATGAGCTCTATCACGATCAGATCCTCTTCGTCGGTTGCTGTCGGATACGGCTAGTACTTGAGTAAATTCGGTTCATCAATTGAGGCAGAACGTCGACTTCTAAAAATCGTCACGATGATTGCTAGGCCAACTACGACCTCAGCTGCTGCCACCACCATGACGAAGAATGCGGCGACCTGTCCATCTAGGTTGCCGTTCATGCGGGCAAAAGCAACAAATGCGAGATTTGCTGCGTTGAGCATTAATTCGACGCTCATGAAGACGATGATCGCGTTTCGGCGTACCAACACCCCGATCGCTCCGAGGCTAAAGAGGATTGCCGACAAGATTACATAGTTAGCCGGATTCATTTCGGCCCCCCGCCAAGGCTTTCGATCTGTTCAACTTCGTGGTGATCTATCGGTCTGACATCTCCTCTGGCAACAAGTGGCCCCGGAATACTCAGGTCACTTGGCGAGCCATCGGGTAGCAAAGCTGGGGTGTCAACCGCGTTGTGACGCGCATAGGTACCCGAGCTGGGTAGGTTGCCTGGGTGCCCTGGCCCCAAGAATCGTGCTTTGGAAAGTTCTTGTTGGCTGGCTCGTGGCAGCCACCGCTCACGATGCGCCAGCACCATGGCACCGAGTGCGGCGGTAATGAGCAATGCCGAAGTAACTTCAAAAGCAACTAGGTAGTCAGTGAAAAGTAGGCGGGCAATCCCTTGAACATTGCCACCATCCACGCCGTTGGTTTCGTCAAGACCCACCGGAACTACATCGGTCAAACCCGCCCCGACACCGGCAACCAGCAAAATAGCTAATCCAAGTGCCAGCACGATGGCCACCAATCTTTGACCCTTGAGGGTTTCGATCAGTGAGTCGGATGAATCAACTCCGACGACCATGAGGACGAAAAGAAAGAGCATCATCACCGCGCCGGTATAGACAATGACCTGCACCATGCCAAGGAAAGGCGCCGAATTGGCAACATACAAAATGGCTAGGTTGATCATGGTTAGCGCTACACACAGGGCGCTGTGCACCGCCTTCTTCGACAAAATCATGCCTAGGGCTCCCAGCACCGCAAGCCCGCCGCTGACCCAGAAGACGATCTCCTCGCCCCAATTTCCCTCGATCATGGCGCTACCTGCTCTGCATCCGCGGTAGCAACTTGCTCAGGTACCGAACCGGTGATCTTGTTGGCGTAGTAATCGGTATCGGTGGTGCCCGGCACCATCGGGTGCGGAGGTGCGAGCATTCCGGGCAGCAAAGGTGCCAATAGGTCCTGCTTTTCGAAGATCAGATCAGCGCGGTTGCTATCTGCCAACTCAAACTCATTCGTCATTGTCAGCGCTCGCGTCGGGCAGGCCTCGATACACAAACCGCAGAAGATGCATCGCAGGTAGTTGATTTGGTAGACCCGGCCGTAACGCTCCCCGGGCGAGTGCCTATCACCTTCTTGATTGTCCGCACCCTGCACGAAGATGGCATCGGCTGGGCAGGCCCACGCGCACAGCTCACAGCCAATACATTTTTCAAGGCCATCAGCCCAACGGTTAAGTTGGTGCCGACCGTGATAGCGCGGCTTCGGTGGGAACTTGGCGGCCTGCTCCGGATATTGCTCGGTCACGACCTTCTTGAAGATGGTGGCGAAAGTGACACCAAAACCACGCACCGCCTGTGGGAGTTCAGCCATCGATGGCCTCCTGTTGAACTACTGGACTACCCGATCGACGCGAGGTGAGTGCGGCCTGCTGCCCCGGCATCGGCGGGACTGGGAAACCACCGGCCATCGCGTCATAAGGACGATTCTCGATCTCATCGCGAACTAATTTGCGGACTGCTTCCCGACGATCAATCGCCCCTTGCGCAAACCAAGAAACGACCAATAGCACGGCGATTACCACGGCCCCGATGATCAGCAATTGTCGGTTACTCAACTCGATGTCATTGCGCAATACCCGAGCAGCCGCAACGATCATGATCCAAATAATGGAAGCGGGAATCAATACCTTCCAGCCGAACTTCATGAACTGGTCGTAGCGAAGACGTGGGAGGGTAGCCCGCAGCCAGATGAACACAAAGATGAAGATTTGCACCTTGACCAACCACCAAAGTAGCGGCCACCAACCGGTATTTGCGGACTCCCAGAGCGATAGTGGCCACGGGGCCAGCCAGCCGCCTAGGAACAAAGTTGTCGCCAATGCCGACACGGTGACCATATTTATGTACTCCGCCAAGAAGAACATTGCGAACTTCAGTGAGGAGTACTCGGTGTGGAACCCACCGACTAGTTCACCCTCGGCTTCGGGTAGATCAAATGGCGCCCGATTGGTTTCTCCGACCATAGAAGTTACATAGATCAGGAATGACGGTAGCAAGATAACCGCAAACCAAATTGGCTCCTGCGCCGAAATAATTTCAGAAGTTGACATCGACCCGGCGTACAAGAACACCGCTACAAATGACATCCCCATTGCAATCTCGTAGGAGATCATTTGGGCGCTCGAGCGCAGGCCGCCAAGGAGCGGGTAGGTCGAGCCAGATGACCAACCCGCAAGCACAATCCCGTAAATGCCAATCGAGGCAATAGCCAATATGTAGAGCACCGAGACCGGAAAGTCCGTCAGCTGCAGCGGAGTTTCGACCCCGAAAATCGCGACCGTAGGACCGAATGGGATGACCGCAAATGCCAGAAAGGCAGCGGTTGCCGAAATCACCGGGGCAATCCAGTAAACGCCTACGTGTGCTGCCTTGGGAATGATCTCTTCCTTCAAAGCTAGCTTGAAACCATCCATCAAAGACTGCAGCAAACCAAATGGTCCAACGCGGTTTGGTCCGATGCGGTTCTGCATCCGAGATACCACTCGCCGCTCCCACCAAATGGTGAACAAGGTGAGAAGTACCAGCATGACAAAGATGACTAGGACTTTAAGCAGCACCAGCCACCAGGGATCAATACCAAAAACGCCGAACTGGGATTCGGTCATACCGCACCTCCGATGGCCACGGCCTGGCCAGCTCGCACGCCGAGATCTCGATAGATGGCGCAGCCCGGGGAGTTAAGCGGCAAGCACACGATGCCGTCCACTACATCACCTATTTGTAGCGGCACAGTTACCGAGCCAAGTGGGCCAGTGACAGTCACATTCACTGGATTAAAAAGGGCACCGGCGGTCGCAGCCGAAACCATCGCAACGACTGCATGTGCGGTTGCCGCAAGATACGGCTCCCCCTCTTGCATAACGCCATTATCAATAAGCGCCCGCCAGGTACTCACCAAATAGGCAGCGTCAACAACTTGACCGGCAGGTGTGGTCGGCTGCTCAGCACGCGCGCCAGTCCAAGTGCCAAGTGCACCAAGTTCTTGACGGATACCAGCAACATCACTGGCACCTATCGCCACGTTCATCGCACTTGCCAACATCCCAAGCACCACCGCATCGGACATCACAAGTGCATCTTTAAAGGTTTGTGTGAATGGTCGCGGTCGGCCTTCCCAGTTCATGAAGGTTCCGGATTTTTCGGTGACTACTGCCACCGGGAAGACCACATCAGCAAGGTCAGTAATAGCTGAATGGTGGTTCTCCAGGGCAACCACGAACGCGGCGGCTTCGATTGCGGCGCGGCCAAGTGCTTGGTCGGGAAAATCGGCCAGCTCGACACCCGCGGTGATCACTGCGCCGATACCGCCATCCTTAATCGCCTGAAGCATGGGCGCACCTGCCAAGCCAACAGTTGCTGGCAACGAGTCAACTCCCCACGCGGCAGCAACCGCCCCGCGAGCATCTTCATCGGTTAGCGGCCGGCCACCTGGCAGCAGACCCGCGAGGGCGCCCGCGTCCAGAGCTCCGCGCTCCCCCGCACGACGTGGCACCCACGTGACGGCCGCACCGGTGGCCCGGGCTAATTCAAGTACCGCGGTGGCACCGCCTTCGACGCCCGCAATGCGTTCACCAACCATGATGACCGCACCCGGGGCGCTCAGGTCCGCGCGCACTTGATCGGTCAACCCCGCAAGTACCGAAGCTTCAGCACCAGGCTTTGCCGGGATCAAGGTACCGGCCATCTTGGTTAAACCGCGGGTGGCTACGGCACCTAAGGAGTAGATACGGGTGCCGCCACGAGCCGCCTTGCGCAGGCGCAAAAACACGATCGGGGATTCATCCTCTGGCTCGAAGGCGATTAGTAATACCGCCGGAGCTTTTTCAAGTGATTCGTAGGTAGTGCGCACAGCAGTGCCTGCCACCGATGAGCGCAGGAATTGGGCTTCTTCATCCGATGAATCACGCACCCGGAAATCAATATTGTCGGTCTTTAGCGCCACCCGGGCGAAGCGAGCGTATGCGTACGAATCTTCAATCGTCGAACGACCACCAACCAGTACCCCATGACTTTTAGCGGCCGCCAAACCTCGCGCGGCAAAATCAAGGGCCTCCGGCCATGACGCAACTCGCAACTCACCGTCTTCACGAATCAATGGTGTAGCTACCCGACCCTGTTCCAGATAGGTGAAAGCAAATCGGCCCTTATCGCAGTTCCACTCTTCGTTCACCGCGGGTTCGTCCCATGCCAACCGGCGCGTGACCGTGCCGCGACGATGATCCGTCCGAAGTGAGCAGCCCGACGCGCAATGCTCGCAGGTTGTTGGAACAGAAACCAGATCAAATGGTCGCGACCGGAAGCGGTATGCCGCACTCGTTAATGCACCGACCGGGCAAATTTGAACGGTGTTACCAGAGAAGTACGAATCGAATGGCTGATCCGCTGCGGTGCCAACCTGCTGCATTGAGCCGCGTTCGAGTAACTCAAGCATTGGATCACCGGCGATTTGCTCTGCGAATCGGGTGCAGCGGGCACAGGAAACACAGCGCTCGCGGTCAAGCAAGATTTGCGCGCTGACATTTATCGGCTTGGGGAAAATCCGCTTCACCTCTTCAAACCGCGACTCCGGTCGACCGGCGCTCATGGCCTGGTTTTGTAGCGGGCATTCACCACCCTTATCGCAAACCGGGCAGTCAAGGGGGTGATTCAGGAGCAGGAACTCCATCACACCCTCTTGGGCTTCGCGCGCAATAGGCGAAGTCAATTGAGTCCGCACCTGCATACCATCGGAAACCACCTGCGCGCACGCTGGTTGTGGTTTCGGGACTCCTTCAATATCAACTAGGCACATGCGGCAGGCCGCAACCGGCTCAAGTAGCGGGTGATCGCAAAAACGCGGAATCTCAATGCCCAGTAGCTCCGCAGCCCGGATAACCAAAGTGCCCGCAGGGATTTCAATAGCAACACCGTCTACGACAACGGTCACCATCTGGGCCTGTGGGGTGAGATCTGATGAGGCATTACTCGTTATGGTCATCGGGTTGCCGCTTCCGCAAAGACGTAGGACGCCACCGGATTAAATTGCTCATCAGCTGACGTGGTCATGGCAGCTTCAAACTCGTGGCGGAAGTACTTAAGTGCCGCCGGGTACGGGGTCGCAGCCGCATCACCCAGTGCGCAGAAGGACTGACCGGCGATCTGCGAGCAGAGATTGACCAAGGTGTCGACTTCCGCTGCCGAACCGTGCCCGTGCTCAAACTTCTCGAGTACGCCGGTGATCCAGTAAGTACCCTCCCGGCAGGGCGTGCACTTACCGCAAGATTCATGCTTGTAGAACTCAAGCCATCGAGTGACCGCTTTAACGACACTGACGGTCTCGTCGAACAGCATTGGGGTGCCCGTGCCGAGCATGGTGCCCACCGCGGCCATGTCTTCATATGTCATCGGAGTATCAAGGTGCTCTGCCGTCAACATTGGCACCGAAGAGCCACCCGGCAGCCAGAACTTAACCCGCCCTCCGCCCCTGATGCCACCGGCGTAGTCAAGGAGTTCGCGCATGGTGATGCCAAGTGGCGCCTCGTAAATACCGGGGCGCACCACGTGGCCGGAGATCGAGAATACCTTGAAACCCGGGGATTTCTCGGTACCGAATTGACGGAACCAAGCCACACCTCTATCCATGATGTACGGGATGTTGGCGATAGTTTCGACGTTGTTGATCACCGTCGGTGATGCGTACAGACCCGAGACCGCCGGGAACGGCGGCTTTAGTCGGGGTTGCCCGCGGTAACCTTCAAGTGAATCAAGTAGAGCCGTTTCTTCCCCGCAAATATAAGCACCGGCCCCGGAGTGAACAACGACGTCCAGTGAAAATCCGCTGCCGAAAATATTCTCGCCAATGAACCCCGCCGCGCGCGCCTGCTCGACCGCATTAGCGACCTTGCGAATCGCATGTGGGACCTCACCGCGAATGTAAATGAATGCATGGCTAGCTCGAATGGCGTAAGAGGCAATGATTACGCCCTCCACAAGCGCATGTGGATTCGCCAACATGATCGGGATGTCTTTGCAGGCACCGGGCTCAGATTCATCCGCATTAACCACTAGGTAGTGGGGTTTACCATCGTTTTGCGGGACGAATCCCCACTTCATACCGGTCGGGAAGCCCGCGCCTCCGCGCCCCCGTAACCCAGAATCCTTGACCTGTCCGATGATCGCATCAGGATCCATTTTCAGTGCGGCGGTAAGCGCTTGATAGCCGCCAACCCGCCGGTAGCCATCGATCGTATAAAGATCTGCCTTATCCCAGTGTTCAGTGATGATCGGCGTCAGCCCGGAAGTAATCATCAGGCCTCCCCCGCCGGTACCGAAGCCGCGCTCATTGGCAAGGCGAAGCCCGGCCAGCATTTTCGCATCAACTGCTTCGCCTTCATTGACTAAACCATCGAGCGGGTAGACCAAAGTGTGTTCTGTCGATTTGAAATCCCGAATAACTGGACCGCGGGTCGAAGCCACCTGCTCACCTCGCGCAAGTCGGTCGACAACCTCGACAGCGCTAGCCGGAGTGACATCGTCCATGTACTCCCAGTCGACGGTCATCACCGGTGCATGTGTGCAAGCGGCTTGGCATTCAATGTGCTCAAGCCAAAAGTCTCCGTCGGGACTCGGCTCGTTGTGGCCGGTGCCCAAGCGCTCACTAAGGGCTGCAAAGACCGCGTCACCACCGAGTAAACCGCACAAGGTGTTGGTGCAAACGCCGATGTGATGCTTACCGACCGGCTTGCGTTTATACATTGTGTAGAAGCTGGCAACCGCTGTTACCTCCGCCGAGGTAATACCAAGGACTTCCGCGCAGGCATTGATGCCGTCAGTGGTTACTTCGTCATCAACACTTTGCACCAGGTGCAGCATGGGTAGTAACGCCGACCGCGATTTCGGGTACCGCGCAGCCAGTTCACGCATCTGGTCGCGAGTTGCCTCACTGATAGTCATAAGTCTGCGTCGCTCTCGTTTTGTCGGGTGCTACCGGTCGACCCCGCCCATGACAGGATCGATGCTGGCGACCGCGGCAATTAAATCTGCCACCTGCCCACCCTCGCTCATCGCTGCCACGGACTGCAGGTTGGTAAATGACGGATCACGGAAGTGGGCGCGATACGGCCGGGTGCCACCCGCACTAACAAGATGGCAACCGAGTTCACCACGCGGTGATTCAATTGCGGTGTAAACCTGACCAACTGGGACTTTGAAGCCTTCGGTAACTAACTTGAAATGGTGGATTAGGGCTTCCATCGACTCCGCCATAATCTTGCGGATGTGGGCAGTTGAGTTGCCCTGCCCATCAGCACCGATGGCTAACTGCGCCGGCCAGGCTATCCGCTTATCGGCAATCATTACCGGCCCTGGCTTCTCGAGCCGGTCAAGTGCTTGTTCCACAATCCGCATGGACTGCTGCATCTCACCCACGCGAATCAAGAAACGTCCGTACGCATCGCAGGTGGTTTCGGTGACAACATCGAACTCATATGTTTCATAACCGCAATATGGCTGGCTCTTTCGTAAGTCGTGGGGTAGGCCGGTAGCACGAAGTACCGGCCCCGAAACCCCAAGCGCCATGCAGCCCGTCAGATGGAGGTAGCCAATACCTGACGTGCGCCCCATCCAGATCGCATTGTCAACGAGCAGGTCAGTGGTGTCTTTCAATCGCTTTCGCAGTAGCGGCAGCATCTCGCGGATTTTCGCGACCCCATCGGCCGGCAGGTCCTGCGCCACACCACCTGGGCGGATATAGGCGCTGTTCATGCGCAAGCCGGTGATCATTTCAAAGACATCAAGGATCAACTCACGCTCACGAAAACCGAAGATCATCGCGGTGAGCGCGCCCAACTCCATGCCGCCGGTGGCCAACGCCACCAGGTGCGAGGAGATTCTGTTCAATTCCATCATCATTACCCGAATCGCGCTAGCGCGCTCTGGGATTTGATCGGTGACGCCGAGCAATTTCTCTACCGCTAGGCAGTACACCGTCTCATTAAAAAATGGCGCTAGGTAGTCCATGCGGGTGACGAACGTGACGCCCTGCACCCAAGACCTAAACTCCATGTTCTTTTCAATGCCGGTGTGCAGATAACCGATACCGCATCTGGCTTGGGTTACGGTCTCGCCATCAAGTTCGACGATGAGCCGAAGCACCCCATGGGTTGATGGGTGTTGCGGGCCCATATTGACAACGATGCGTTCCTTCTCGCCATCTGGTGCCGCAGTAATAGTGTCCCAGTCACCGCCGGAAACGTTGTAAATGGTCTCATCGCCCGATTCGTATGAACCGGCATAAGGATCGCTCAAGTGATCGGTCGCCATCAGTTGTAGGCCCTCCGCTGATCCGGCGGCGGGATAGTCGCGCCTTTGTATTCAACCGGAATGCCACCGAGCGGGTAGTCCTTGCGTTGGGGGTGACCAGGCCAGTCATCGGGCATTTCGATTCGGGTCAAGAACGGGTGGCCGTCGAAAATAATCCCAAAGAAATCCCAAGTCTCGCGCTCATGCCAGTCATTAGTCGGGTAAAGGGAAACTAGTGATGGGATGTGCGGATCCGCGTCCGGCGCTGCAACTTCAACACGGATACGGCGATTATGAGTGATCGAAAGAAAGTGATACACGGCGTGGAGTTCGCGTCCAAGGTCATTTGGATAGTGCACTCCGTTGACACCGCTGCAAAACTCAAAGCGCAGACCGGGCTCATCGCGCAAGGTCGTCGCGAACGCAAGTAGCTGCTCACGCCTGACAAAAAAAGTGATCTCGCCACGATCTACCACCACTTTTTCGATGGCGCTCGACAATGGCAGGCCGCGGGCGGTGAGTGAAAGCTCAAGCTCTTCGGCCAATTCATCAAACCAACCACCAAATGGCGGCCAGCTGGCTGCCGGCAGCACCCGTGGGTCGATCAACCCGCCAAACCCGCTGGTATCGCCCGAACCCTGGATCCCAAAAGCCCCGTGCTGGACATCAATGATGTCAATGCGTGAGACACCTTCTGGCACCACCGGGAGCGAGTCGCTCGTCATCGAAGCAGCCCCTTCATCTCCAAGGTTGCCGGCGCCTGAAGTGCCGCTGATTCAAGGGCGATAATTTCAGCTTTACGATTAACGCCTAACTTGGTGTCTTGGATTTGGTCATGCAGTTTCAAGATCGCATCTATCAACATCTCTGGACGCGGCGGGCAACCGGATAGGTAAATATCTACCGGCACCACATGATCAACGCCTTGGACGATCGCATAGTTGTTGAACATGCCGCCACTGGACGCACAAACACCCATCGCGAGCACCCACTTGGGACCTGGCATTTGGTCATATACCTGACGAAGTACCGGTGCCATCTTTTGACTTACTCGGCCAGCAACGATCATCAGGTCGGCTTGGCGCGGTGATGCTCGAAAGACCTCCATGCCGAATCGTGCTAGGTCATAGCGAGCGCCACCAACCGCCATCATTTCAATTGCGCAGCAGGCCAGGCCGAAAGTCGCCGGCCATAGCGACCCTTTGCGGGCGTAGCCCGCAACTTTCTCCACCGTCGTGAGCAATATTCCAGACGGCAGTGCTTCTTCAAGTCCCATTTTTTCCCGTCAGTCCCACTCGAGTCCGCGTCGGCGCCAAACATAGGCGTAGACCACGAGCACAGTGACGATGAATACCAGCATTTCGATTAAACCAAAGACCGCGAGTCGATCAAATGCGACAGCCCACGGGTAGAGAAAAACAATTTCAATGTCGAAGACAATGAACAACATTGCGGTGAGGTAGTACTTCACCGGGAAGCGGCCGCCGCCTACCGGTTGCGGTGTGGGCTCGATACCACATTCATAGGCGTCGTACTTTGCCCTGTTATAACGTTTTGGGCCGGTTAAGGTCGCAATGCCAACTGAAAAAACTGCGAATCCGAATGCCAAGATGCCAAGGACCAAGATCGGCGTGTAGACGTTCACAGCTGTTCCACCACTCCTTGCATGTTCCGGTTGGGTTACTCATGTGGTTTGCCCTGCTGGTCGATCTGAGCAGCTCACTTTGCGCGCTTGTGAATGTCTTCACGACCTTGATAAGCATAGTGCGCCGTCACCGGTTCACGCAGTGCCATCCGGCCCTGGGTTGACCGCCCGGTGCAAGGCGACAATCCCACCGGACAAATTTCGCCACTGCACCTGGGTCCAGCCGGCGACCTGCAGGTGCACCGTCAACTCCCGCTGGTCTGGCCAAGCCCGGATGGACTCAGCGAGATACGCGTAAGCCTCCGGGTTAGTAGCGACTCGCTCAGCCACCGCCGGTAGGGCTTTCATCAAATATTCGGTATAAACAGTCCGAAATAGGGCCCAAGTCGGCTGGCTGAACTCACAGATCACCAACCGTCCACCTGGTCGCACCACCCGCCTTAGCTCCCCCAAGCCGGCGGCCAAGTCAGCCAAATTCCGGAGCCCGAAGGAGATCGTGGCCGCGTCAAAGGCGCCATCGCGATACGGCAGGGCTAGGCCATCACCGGCCACGAATGGCAATTGCGGCAGCCGCTGGCGGCCCACCGTGAGCATGCCCAAGGAGAAATCGGTCGGAAAGACGTCCGCCCCCGCCTTTGCGAACGGCAAACTCGAAGTACCGGTACCGGCGGCCAGATCCAAGATCTGCTCACCGGGTACCGGAGCCACCGCGGCGACCACGGCTTTGCGCCAGCGCCGAGTTTGCCCCAGTGCCATGACGTCATTGGTGAGGTCATAACGTTTCGCGACCCCGTCAAACATGGCGGCGACATCGGTCGGGGATTTGGTTAGATCAGCTCGAGTCACCTCGCCATCCTTTCAGACGCTCGTTCTGCCTCAAGGTCCGTGGGCATCTACAGTGTGCTCGTGCCTAGCGAATCACTGTCACGGCTGGGCGCGACCCCAGAAGCTGCCAAGGTCGTGGTGCAAACCCGACCGATCCCGGACCCAGAGCAACTCTTGGCGAGGTTGCCAATCAAGGATCCGATGGCATGGATACGCGACGGTGAAGGTTTAGTGGGCTGGGGGGTGGCCGCGCAGCTCGAGGTCAGCGGACCAGAACGCTTCAGCCGCGCCCAGCGGTGGTGGACCAAATGGTGCACCGAGAAAGTAATTGACGACACCGTCGATGTGCCAGGTACCGGTCCGGTGGCATTTGCCTCGTTCGCATTTGACCCCAATCCCGGCACCTCGATCATCACCGTGCCAAAAGTCATCATCGGACGCCGCGGCGGCCAGGCGTGGATTACCGTCGTAGATCCCAACACTGACCCGCGCAAGGCCGTGCGGCCGGTGTCGGTACCTTCGACGCCGGCATCGGTCCGCTGGGCCGAAGGTGCGCGCACCGCGCCGGACTGGCGCGGTGCGGTCGCCGAAGCCATTACCCGCATTAACGCTGGTGAACTCGACAAAGTCGTCCTGGCCCGCGATGTGCTCGCACATGTTGACGGTGAGCTTGACCCTCGGCACCTGCTGCTTAACCTCGCCGACAAGTACCCGTCATGCTGGACATTTAGTGTCGCCGGCCTAATCGGTGCAACTCCTGAGTTGCTCGTACGCCGCACCGGCGATCTGGTGACCAGTCGCGTACTTGCTGGCACTGTGCGGCGCCAAGGTGACGCCGCCGCCGATGCCGGGCTCGCCTCAGCGCTGCTTGGTAGCGGCAAAGACCTTGAGGAACATGAATACGCCGTCCATTCGGTAGCACGTGCTCTGGCCGCCCATTGCACGGACTTGACAGTTCCTGATCGCCCGCATGTACTCACCCTCGCCAATGTCCAGCATTTAGCCACCGACATCACCGGCCGCCTCGCCGATGCCGCATCGGTGCTGGCGCTAGCAGCATCGCTACATCCAACCGCAGCAGTCTGCGGCACCCCCACTGAGCGAGCCATGGCCGTTATCCGCGAACTTGAAGGCATGGATCGCGGTCGCTACGCCGGTCCGGTTGGTTGGTTTGATGCCCAAGGTGACGGCGAGTTCGGGATCGCGCTGCGCTGCGCTGAAATTGATAGCGATAACAACACCGTACGCGCTTTTGCCGGCTGCGGCATCGTTGCCGGGTCGCAACCCGATACTGAACTCGCCGAAGCGGCGGCCAAACTCGTGCCGATCAGGGATGCACTCGAAGCCATCTAATATTGAGACCCGTGCACGCCACACTGATGCACGGCTATGCAGAACCGAGCGCCGCATGCACGGCTTCGCCCACCGATCGCCAAGCTACTGCTTCATCAACTCTCGAACAGGTGCGAGCCACCACCACCTGTACTCCCCCAGCACTGATTGCACTCACCAAAGCATCCTCGAGGTCAGCCGCGGTGTGCACGACCTGAGTCGGTATTTGCATCGCTGAGGCGATCGCACCTACATCGGCTCCGAGCGGTACCGCAAATATCCGATCAAATGACTCAGCGAACCGCGGCTCACCTTGCTCGAGTTGCGAGAAGATGCCGCCGCCATCGTTATCAGCGACCACGATTACCAAATTCGGCCGCGGCTCACCGGCTGGCACCAGCAAGGCGTTGGTGTCGTATAAGAAAGTCTGATCTCCAACTAATACAACCGCCCACGTCGGATCGTCCCCTTCATCACCGCGCTGCAATGCCAACGCGGCTCCCCAAGCCGATGAAATAGCACCATCGATACCCGAAGTGCCACGGTTACCCATGACTACGGCTTCACTGATGGAACTGGATGCCAAATTGAAAACATGACGCACCTGCGAAGAAGCCCCGAGGAACAACATGCCGCCCGCCGGGACCGCGCTGCACGTTAGACGCGCCACTTGCATACCGGTCAGCTGATCACCGCATGAAGCCAGCACTGTTTCAACCGCTGCGGCAGCAAGTACGTCGGCCCCCTGCCAAGTCTCTAGCCACGCAGGCTCAACCGCCGCATTCTCTGGTGGTAACGGCACACCCGCTATTACTATGTTCGCAGAACGAGTTGGGTCGCTCCACTGCGACTGAGGATCAACCGCAATATGTAACGGTGAGTTGGCTATCATGCGCAAAACCGCACGACTCAAACCCACGCGCCCAACAGTTATAACCACATCTGGTGCATTGGCGCTAGCGAAATCAGCGTCCGCAACTATCAACGCACCGTGCGAAAGTGACGTATCGCAGTCCGACACATTTCCGCTTGGCTCGCCGATGATCGGCCAGCCGAGGGCATCGCCCAGGTCATCAATCAAACTCATTGACTCTGGGTCGGCGTGATCGCCAACAAAGATGATTCCGCGCGCTGGCACCTCGGTGTCATCCGAGATGACACCCATTACGTCATCCAGTGGGGTACTCATCCCCGCCACAAACCGGGCATCAGCCGTCCAAGGACGTCCGTCAGTGCGACCGCCTAGCGCAGCCGCCGGCTCATCGTCATCTACCGCGTCGGGGACTAGAGGGTCGGCGAATGGCATATTCACATGCACCGGGCCAGGATGCCAAGCATCCGTTGCGGCTGCCACTACCCGAGAGACGGTAGACCGCCAATAGCGCATTTCTTGCCCTGCATCAACGGCTACCGCCATGTCGACCGCGAGTCGAACCGACGGTCCATAGATATCGGTTTGCGCAATCGATTGATTAGCTCCGACCCCGCGCAGACTCGGCGGCCTATCTGCTGTTAAGGCAATCAGGGGGATATTCGAGTGGTCAGCCTCGACAACCGCCGGATGTAAATTAATCGCTGCCGTACCCGAGGTAGTCACGACCACGGCCGGCACTCCCGAAGCTTTACCCAGGCCCAGTGCTAGGTAACCGGCACTTCTTTCGTCAAGGCGTACATGCAGGACAATTTCACCGCGCTGCTCCGCGGCAGCGAGCACAAATGCTAGCGGCGCAGACCGCGAACCGGGGGCAAGAACAAAATCAGTGATACCGCACCTGATCAACTCATCGACGAAGACTCGCGCTTGAACTGTCGATGCATTCACAGGCTTAGCCTTTCATGCCGATAGGCCCAAACTCACCACAGGTCACAAAGCACCGATAAGGAACCCGGAGCGCTTAGCCGCCCCTGCATGCCAAGCAGAAGCGAGCCGGGCCCGCCACCAGATCCCACGGTCCTCCGAAATCTCATCCCGTGCCCGCATTAGCGCACCCAACTCTGGAGCCAGTCGCTGAACTTTTAGTATTCCATCAACCGGAACAACCGGATGCTCAACTACGTCGGCAGCAAGCAAAGTGCCGGTCCCAAGACCGCAGGCGATTGCCAAATCCAAAGCGCCAGCCAATGCGGTCGAAGCCGCAAGACCAACAGATGAATCAAGTGATCCACTAATGACTACCGGCATTGCGAGGTGCTCAACAATTCGAAGGCTCCTTGTAACGCCACCTAGTGGCGCAACCTTGATAATCGCGAGATCAGCCATACCTCGTAGATCAAGTTCCTCTGGCGCAACTGAGCCGCGGATCGCCTCATCAAGAGCTATCGGTACTGAAACCTGACCGCGCACCTGTCGTATGTCATCAAGATCGGCGCACGGCTGTTCAACGTATTCCAGGTCATATTCGCCGAGGCGCCGTAATGCTTTAACTGCTTCGGCAACCGACCAAATGCCATTGGCATCAATACGAATCGACCCAGTCCCTCGCCCCAAAGCGGTATCAAGGACATCACGCACCGCCGCCACTCGGGCTTCGTCATCGGCCAAGGTGCCACCGACTTTAACTTTTACGCACTTGCAGCCGTTATCAAGAACCGCGGCGCGCGTTAATGCCGCCGCCTCCGCCGAGCCCACCCCCGGGATGATCGCGTTCACAAGCACACTGTCACGTTTAGTAGTTGGCCACGCGCCGAATGCGGCTTCGATTGCACAATCGAGCCAGCGCGAGGCCGCTGCATCGGTGTAGTCATCAAATGGCGCAAACTCGCCCCACCCAGATGGTCCTTTAATCAAGACACCTTCGCGCATCGTGATCCCGCGAAAAGTACGGGTCATGGGTAGCCCGAATACCACCGCCGTTTCAAGCAGTGCCTGCAATTGCTTATCGGGCATGTGAAGTTAAGGGCGCTTGGGGAATTGGCGGAAGTTCGGCTCGCGCTTTTCCTTGTAGGCATCGCGACCTTCTTGGGCCTCGGCGGTCATGTAGAACAACAAAGTCGCATCACCGGCGAGTTGCTGAACTCCGGCAAGACCATCATCGGCAGCATTGTGTGATGCCTTCAACATCCGAAGGGCCAACGGTGACATATCGAGCATCTGGCGTGCCCACGCCACTGTCTCGATCTCAAGGTCGGCAATGGGCACCACGGAATTTACGAGGCCCCAGTCATAAGCTTGCTCCGCGCCGTATTGGCGGCAGGTGTACCAGACTTCGCGCGAGCGCTTTTGCCCGATGGTGGCCGCAAGCAAGCCTGACCCGTATCCCCCATCGAAGGAACCAACTTTGGGCCCTGTCTGGCCAAACCGTGCATTGTCGGCGGCGATGGTCAAGTCGCAGACGACGTGTAGCACGTGCCCGCCGCCAATGGCATAACCAGCCACCATCGCAATAATCGGCTTTGGGGTGCGTCGAATCTGAACCTGTAGGTCTAGGACATTAAGTCGACCTACCCCGCGCTTAGCAACTTCATCATCACCGAGGTAGCCGTCATGACCCCGGATAACCTGGTCACCGCCGGAACAAAATGCCCAGTCGCCCTGCCCCGTCAAGATGATGACGCCGATGGCATCGTCATCGCGCGCATAGTTCATGGCATCACTTAGCTCAAACAGGGTTGGTGGCCTGAATGCATTGCGCTTCTCCGGCCTATTTATCGTGATCTTGGCGATGCCTACGTCATCACCGGTGGAAACCTCAAGACGAATATCGCGATACTCTCCAACTTGCTGCCACTGGCATCCAGGGGTGATTGACGAGTAAGCGGGGTCGGTTAAAGCCGGTGACCCAGCAGCTACCACCGGCGGCAATAGGTATCGGGTACGGGTATCCATGTCGGGAACGCTATCGCGACGTCCTACGCTCTGCTCGATGCGTCCATTGACTTCGGTTCTGGTGCCACCTGGCCCCGCCGGCCTGACGGCGGTACTGGATCCACTACGCCTAGCCATTACCGGCTCCGGCCCGGCAATTACCCCACTACCGATGGTGAGTTCCACCATCTCACCGGACTACGTCGAACGCCTACGCACCGCCACCTGCCCTGATGACCCCAGCCAGCCGATTGAATCCGAAGATGTTGCCGCGGTGCTTGCCACGTCGGGCTCAATGGGGCAGCCAAAAGGCGTGCTGCTGACCGGGGCCGGTCTCACCGCCCTTGACGGGGTCATTAACGGTACGCGCGCGCAGTGGATTGCAGCCTTGCCTCTTCATTCCATGGGCGGCTTCAATGTCGCGGTTCGTGCAATTGCTAGTGGGCAAGACCCAATTGCCGTAGCGAGTTTGGGCGGAGCTCAACCCTTCACCTCCGCAGTTTTTGCGGACGCGGTAGAACGTGCAAGTGGCGCGCAGATTCATGTTTCCCTTGTTACTGCCCAGCTTCGCCGCCTCCTCGCCGATGACCTCGGCATTGCCGCACTACAAGCCTGCGCGTTGGTTTTGGTCGGTGCTGGGCCCCTTGCCGCTCGCACCCGTGCACTCGCCGAGCAGCACCGAGTGAACGTGATCACTTCGTACGGCATGACCGAGACTTCAGGTGGCTGTGTTTTTGACGGTAAACCACTGCTAGGAGTACACGTACACAGTGCTTCGGACTCCAACGGGACCTTGGTCATCAACGGGCCCATGTTGGCGGTCGGCTACCGGCTGGCCCCTGAATTATCGCGCACTAATTTCACCGCGGATGGATTCATCACAAGTGACCACGGTAGCGTCGACGGCGCAGGTATTGTCACAATATTTGGTCGTACGGATGACGTAACCATCATCAACGGCGTTAATGTTTCCGTTAATGCGGTTGAACAGGTGATAGCTGATATCGGCAGGGTGGATGACGTATCGGTTTTCAGTATTTCCGGGCCCGATGACCAAATGGCATTGGTGGCCGCGGTCGAAAGCACCATGGGCCCGACCATCGAGGCCGTAATCAGAGCCACCGTGCATCAACTGCTTGGGCCAGCAGCGGTACCTTGTCATGTTATTGACCTAACTGAGCTACCGATGCTGCCGAACGGCAAGGTAGACCGCGCCACACTAATCACACTTGCTATGCAATCCGGAAGGCTGCCATGGCAACGTTAGGGCAATGGGTCGAAGGCTCACGTCCACGCACCTTGCCAGCAGCGATAGCCCCGGTTGTTATCGGCACCGGCCTAGCCATCAACGCCGACTCCTTAAGAGTTGACCGCGCCGGGCTAGCACTGGTCGTCGCATTAGCGCTGCAGGTTGGTGTCAATTTCGCAAACGACTATAGCGACGGGATCCGCGGGACTGACGATGAACGCGTCGGTCCCGTTCGTCTTGTCGGCCAAAACTTGGCGCGCCCGCAGACCGTCCGCCTTACTGCTTTCATCGCATTTGGCATTGCGTGCCTTGCCGGGCTTGAACTGGTTCTCGCCACCCAAGTGTGGTGGCTATTGATTATTGGCGTGGCCTGTGTCGCTGCAGCTTGGCTCTACACCGGTGGTCCGCAGCCGTACGGATACCACGGGCTTGGTGAAGTCTTCGTACTTATCTTTTTCGGGATCGTGCCTGTTGTCGGTACGTTCTACGTGCAGTCCGAAACCATTACTCTCGCCGCGGTCATTGCATCCATCGGAGTGGGTGCACTTGCCTGCGCAGTACTTGTGACCAATAACCTGCGCGACCTACCCAGCGATCAGGAGGTCGGTAAGTACACGCTGGCGGTTCGACTTGGTGACCATTGCACTCGTTTTCTTTATGTTGCTTGCATCGCCACCGCAGCAATCACAACAATTCTCGTCGCCGCATCTATCTCTTGGTTGATACTTCTGGCACTCGCAATCTTGCTAATTGCACCGATTCGCTTGGTACTCGGCGGCGCTTTCGGCCCCGCTCTCATCCCAGCACTGAAACAAACCGGACTACTCGTTCTTTTCTACGGTCTCGGCTTGGGCGTCTTGATCGCCTTGGCTTAGACGCTGAATGTCGTCTTCTGCGTCTTCGGCCCGGGTTGATGCATCAATCCGCGAATTGATCCGCCCGAAAAAATTGGCCAAGGCGACGCCCATCGCAGCACGCTGCTTATTGAGTACGACGATGCTAATCACTCCGGAAATCAGCAGAGCCACGACCGCGGCCAACAGGCCCCGCAACGGAGTCGTCACTTGAACAAGTAGCCACACCAAGCTAAATAGCAACAACCGCAGCACAGTGAAGCGAATAATTGCCCATCTTGAGGTTTTCACGTTCCCAGCGTAGGGCCCCTGGTGGCGCTAACGCCAAACCGCCTTTAGCGGCTGACGCCCGTACGCGTTATGGTGTTCTGGCTAGGTCACCTAAGACCTGTTGGATCACGAACCAGGAGGTGTGCACATGCTTCGAGTCCTTGGGGTTTTGGTCGTAGTCGCGTTGTACATCTCATTCATTATTGACGTTTTACGCACCCCAAGACTTGCGGCTCGCACGCTGCCAAAGTTGCTGTGGCTGGCGCTGGTAGTGCTCATCCCCATCATCGGCGGGATCCTCTGGTTATTCTTGGGTCGCCCGCGCCCCACCAACGGTGGGGTATTTCGGCGCCGCGGCCCGCTGGCACCCGATGATGACCCCAAGTTCCTAAAAGGCTTAGATGAAGAAGCCTGGCGCCGACGGATGCGCGAGCGCCGCGGCGAGATCTAGTGGTTCGGGGTGGCTAAACCCCCGAGTACGAGTGCAAGCTGTTGATAAAAATATTGACCCCAAAGTAGTTGATGATGAAGGCGGTCCAACCGGCGATCGCCACCCACGAGGCTCGATCCCCGCGCCAGCCAACCGTTGAACGTGCATGCAGGTATGCGGCATAGATAACCCAAGTAATGAATGCCCAGGTCTCCTTGGGATCCCAGCCCCAATACCGGCCCCACGCGTTCTCGGCCCAGATGGCTCCGGCAACTACCGCAAAAGTCCAGAGCGGGAACGCAAAGGCCAGTACCCGATAGGTCAAGGTTCGAAGCTTGTCGGCCGACGGTACTTTCGCCAGTCCGGGCTTACCGCGGAGTTCGGAACGCGATTGCACCAAAGACAATCCGGCGGTGGCGGCCGCCAAGGTGAAGGCACCGGAACAGATGATCGCGGCCGAAACATGTATCGAGAGCCAATAGGACTTAAGTGCTGGCACTAATTGCGCGCCCTCGGTATACAGCACAGTCACCGCTAGGCCCAGGGTCAACAAAGTTGGGATTACGATGAAGAGTCCGAGCCAGCGCACATCGCGGCGCAGTGAAACGATCAAGAAGGCCCCGAGAATCCCAAGGGCAGCGGTTATCGAGAACTCGTACATATTGCCCCATGGCACCCGACCTGCCCAAACCCCGCGCAGCACCACCCCGGCGAGCAACAACACAAATCCCAACCAGGTCAAAGACATGGCGATATTGGCCGATCTACGACCGGCTTGATCATCGGTTGGCGCATCGACAACCGACCTAATGAGCACCGCCGTGCTACCGGCCGAGGCTGCCACGGGTACTTGAGTTTGTGTCATCCCAATGCGACGCCGGCCCGCCGCAAATGAAATTGCGAACGAAACCATTGCAAACGTCAAAGTCAGCATCGAGGCATACACGGCCGCGTTGCTCGCCCCCGCCAATTGCGTTGCGTTCACTTTTGCTCCTTAAAATCGCCTAAAGGTGTTGCCGACGTGGTGTCAGCTAAGCCAGCTACTGCCTCTCGGATTAACTGTAGTTCACCCGGAAGATCCGCTGACTCAATGCGTGCCAACCCTGCTATCTGTACTACCGTAACTGTTTGTGAACTTGGTGCAACAGCGATCCAGACTCGGCGCCTTCGAATAAACAACGACAACATCAATCCGGTGAGAGCAAGAATTGCTCCCAGCAGCGCAATCTCCTTACCCGGATCAAAGGCAATCTGGAATGACGCCCACCGCTCAAAGCCGGTTACTTCGATGGACCCAGAACCATCGGGGAGCACCCAAGTCTGACCGGGGCGTAGCGCATCCAGACCGATCTGTGCCATGGCTTTGGTATCTAGTCGATAGACACTTTGCGGAGCACCTGCGTCTAGCCCCAGATCCCCCCGCCAGGCAGACATGAATACCGCAGGGTCATCTGGGCCGGGGAAAATTGAAATCGGCCCGCGCAAGTTATTCGATGCCGCGGTCGGAACGAAAATACCTTCGATCCCTAATGGCGGTTCCGAATCGGGAATCTTCACCACTCCTGTTGAGGTGAAATTACCATCCTGCGGTAAGAACACAACCGAGTCATCAAAGACAACTGCACCGCTGGCATCGCGAACCACGAAATGCGGCGCATAGCCATGCCCAACCAAGAAGACTTTGGCGCCGTCAATCTCAAGTGGGCTATTAACTTCAATTCGGGAATTTTCGGCAACCGCACCCGGTGATCGCCGATAGGTAACGTCGGCCTCGAACAGACTCGGCGAACCCCGCTGGGCCTCACTACGATCGAATTCAACATTGAATTTGTCGAGGGTGAACGAGAAAGGCGACAGCCGCGCTGCCCCGGTGAATCGCCCACCACCCCATGCGTCATATTGCGTCAGGGTGTTAGAGAATCCTTGTCCCGCGCGGACGATGACATTGCCTTTCCAACCAAATAGGCCGCCAACAGCGATTGCCACCAATATGAGAATTAACGAGAAGTGGAATAGCAGATTCCCCGTTTCACGCAGAAAGCCTTTCTCTGCGGCAATTGCATTCTCAGTCACGAGCAGGCGCCAACGTCGATCTGTTAAATACTTTTGCCCCCGCGCCAGGACATCATGGGCAGGTGCACCGACTTCGAAGGACATCGACTCCGGGAGACGCAGCAGATTGCGGGGCACCGGGGGCGGCGGCGCAAACATCGCTCGCCAGTGCACTTTTGTCCGCGGTAACACACACCCGATTAGTGAAATGAAGAGGAGTAAGTAAACGGCCGCGAACCACGGCGAGGAGTAAACATCAAAGAAACCTAGGGTGTCAAAGATCGGCCCAAATGTCGGGCTGTCTGCAATCCACTCATTAACGCGCAGTGGGTTATTCCCGCGCTGCGGAAATATTGAGCCAGGGACACTTGCGATTGCCAGTAAAAACAGCAAAATCAAAGCCGTCTTCATGCTGGTTAATTGCCGCCAAGCAAAGCGTAGAAATCCAAGTGCGCCCATTGGCGGAAGCGGCGGTGCCTCTTTCGACATTTAAAGCACCGTCTCAAATGTTGGAACCGAAGTGCGGAGCCAGATTGTGAAATCTGTCCAGACACCTGTAACTAGAAGCACTCCGACAATTACGAGCATTGCTCCGCCAATGCGCATCACTAAGAGGTAGTGACCCTTGACCCAGGCCAGCGCGCGCGCGGTGCGACTAAAAAACACCGCGAGTAACACGAAAGGAAGCCCAAGGCCAAGGCAATACACGAAGGAGAGCAGAGCACCGCGAAGTGCACTGGCTTCCGTAAAGGCGAGGGTTTGCACTGCAGCAAGAGTTGGTCCAATACATGGGGTCCAGCCCAAACCGAACAGGACCCCAAGTAGTGGCGCGCCGGCAACCCCCCAGGTAGGGAGCCGGTGGATTCGCCACTCTCGTTGTAGCCCAGGAATCAAACCCATGAAAGCCAAGCCCATGACGATGACTAGTACCCCAAGCACCCGCGTTATGGCATCTTGATATTGCAGTAAGACTGCTCCTGCCCCACCGAAGAATGCCCCAAAGGAAACAAAGACCACGCTGAAGCCGAGCACGAACAGCACGCTGCCAAGCAACATGCGGCTTTTTTTGCCATCAGCAAGTTCGGCCCCCGTCAACCCGGTCATGTATGACACATACCCCGGAGCCAATGGCAACACGCATGGGCTCAGGAAGGCGATTAATCCGGCCGCGAATGCCACGGGGAAAGCCAATAAGAGCGATCCGCTTGTTATCAAATCGCCGATCATGGTTGCTCAGCCCCGGGTTGCTCTGCCAAGAGTTGCTCCACCAAAGCGCGCAAGGAAAACTCACTAACGGTTCCCAGCGCCCGAGCAGCAACACGGCCCTGATTGTCGATCATCAGCGTCGAAGGAATCGCTTGGGGCGGCAAGGTGTCACGAAACAACAATTGCAGTTGACCGTCGGTATCGATAACGCTGGGATAGGTCACTTTGAACCGTTTGACGAATGCCTCGGCTGATCTTTGCGAATCGCGAGTGTTGAGTCCGATGAATTGCACCTCAGCATCGGCAAATTTCGACCAAGCGGATTCAAGCGCGGGCGCTTCAGCTCGACACGGTGCGCACCATGAGGCCCAGACATTTATTACTACTACCTCACCTTTGGCCTGAGCCAGATTAAAGCTGCCACCATCAAGGGTGGTGCCAATAAGAACTGGAGCCGGCGCTCGCCCGGCCTCGGGCAGCACCACAATCGAACCGTCACCGGCCACATATCCGGCGTCTGCCCCCGCTGGTGCCACCGATTCACTCCCACCGCAGGCATCAATCGAGAACAAAACACCCCCGGCGATGAGCACCGACATTATTCGGCGAACGTTGCGGTGCATCGTGGTGATTATGCGCCGGCGATTTTGCTGGCCTTGGCCAGGAGGTCACGTGACGGCTCGGTATAGGTAATGGCTACCAGTTCGTCCTTGTCGTAGGTCAGCGAAGTTAGTGATGCGAGCGTGCACTGCCGGCTGCGCGGATCGTGCCAAAGCCGGCGGTCTTCGGCGGCTAAGCGCGCTACCCAAATTGGCAACTGATGACTAACCAAAACTGCTTCGTGGCCGCGAACTTGATCGCGAGCCGCATTGACCGCTGCGGTCATTCTCGAGGCGACTTCGACATAGGGCTCACCCCATGATGGGCGCAAAGGGTTCCAGAGATGGCGCCAAGTCTTCGGCTGCTTCAAGACTCCGTCGCCGACACTAACTCGCTGACCTTCAAATATGTTGTCGGCTTCAATGAGTAACGGATCGGTTTGGATCTCCAAACCGTGCTTAGCTGCGATCGGCTGCGCGGTTTGCTGAGCCCGCTCCATTGGCGAGGTAATCACGGCGGTGATGTCGTGCTCGGCCAAGGCCGTTGCAGTTTGAACTGCCATTTCGTGCCCTAGGTCAGAAAGGAGATAACCCGGAAGGCGCCCATAAAGCACACCTTCTGGGTTATAGACCTCGCCATGCCGGAGCAGATGTACAACAGTTCGCTCATCGCCGCCCATGCGAGCCACTCTAAGTTACGTGACTTTGCGGCGCGCGGCGGTGCGACGACGACTCGGGCGCCAACTGCCTTCACCGGCTTCTAGAGCTGCCTCGCGTAGTACTTCACCATGGGCCGCAACCGCCTCAACCAACCCGTACAACGTGCTGGTGGCGGCGAGTACGTCGACACGCAAACCATGCTCTTCAGCGGTCTTGGCGGTCTGTGGGCCGATGCATGCCACGATCGTGGTGTGGTGCGGCTTGCCCGCGATCCCGACCAGATTACGCACCGTGCTGCTAGAGGTGAACAGCACTGCATCGAAGCCACCGGTCTTGATGGCCTCGCGCACCTCGGCGGGTGGTGGGGCTGCCCGCACGGTGCGGTAGGCGGTGATGTCTTCGACTTCCCAGCCAAGCCCAGCTAGGCCAGCAGCCAAAGTGTCGGTCGCAATATCGGCCCGGGGCAGGAAGACCCGGTTGATTGGATCGGTCAATGAGTCGTATATCGGCCAGTCCTCGAGCAAAGCACTGGTCGACTGATCCCCGACGGGTACCAAATCTGGACGCACGCCGAACTCAATCAGTGACGCCACCGTGCTATCGCCGACGGCAGCTACCTTCAGCCCCGCGAAGGACCGCGCATCGAGGCCGTACTCATCCAGCTTTTCGCGGATGGCTCGTACGGCGTTAACCGAGGTGAAACCAATCCACTCATACCGACCTGAAACCAAGCCATGAACGGCCCGATCAATCTGCTGAGGAGTGCGCGGTGGCTCCACCGAAATCGTGGGCACCTCCATAGGTACCGCGCCATGACCGCGCAGCATTGGCAGTATTAATCCGGTGGTGTCTTGGGTGCGTGGGATCAACACCCGCCAACCGAACAGTGACTTAACTTCGAACCAATCCAATTTCTCACGCTGGGCCACAACATCACCAACGACCACTATTCCAACCCCAGTTAGTTTCATCAGCTTTGAGGTACTGCCAATTTCGGCCAAGGTGCTGGCAATGGTGCGCTGATCAACGGTGGTGCCCCGACGGGTGACCGCGATGTGGGTCTGCGGATCAGCTCCAGCTTGCATCAGCAGCGCGGCAATATCAGAAACTTTGTCAGCCCCATTTAGCACCACTAGGGTGCTTCGCGGGTTGACAAGGTCAGCCCAATCTAGGTCGGCATCATTGGCATCGACCACCCGAAATTGCCGAGTGCGACCACCGGTTAACCCAAATCCAGCGTAGGCCGGGATCCCGGTGACTTCGCTGACCCCGGGCGCTACCTCAAAGGGAACCTTGGCTTTACGTAGTGCTGCAGCTTCATTGAGCAAAGTCCCATCGACCACTGGATCGCCAGCAATGAGTCGCACCGTTCGCTTGCCCTCGCGCGCCGCATTAACAATCAACTTGGCGCGCTCGGTCTGATCGAGGGGAACACCTTCTTGGTCAATCGCGACGATAACTTCAGCACCGGCCGCTGCATGAGCGTCTGCGATTTCAACCGCGTCCGCGTCAACTATTACGACTTCAGCTTCACGCAGCAGCGCCGCCGATCGAAGAGTTAGCAACTCTGGATCACCCGGCCCAGCAGCAACTAGCGCAACCGAACCCAAGGTCACCTTCTTACGGGCCTTGGTGGTCGTATTCACAGTTTCTCCCGGGCTGGTGCTGATTGGCTCATTGCGTATTACCGGGCTCTTGGGCTTAGTCATGCGTTACTCGCCTCCTGGTCATAGCCACG
>SHUQ01000080.1 GCA_009694585.1 Candidatus Nanopelagicales bacterium
GCAAGAACGGCATGATCGGGCCGGTTCCGCTTATCCCTAGTGGCCCGGACAACCAGCCCCATTGGAATACCGCCACGGTGATGCCCATTGCGGCCGCAAAACTCATCAGACTGGTTAGTGCAGCAGTGAGCGGCACCAGCAGCGAACGGAATAGCAGCACCAAAGCCAAAAACCCCAAGCCAACAACTACCAGCAAGAAAATTGGTAGCGCGTCGGTTAGCACCGTGGTGAAGTCTGAGGTGATCGCCTGCGCGCCACCAATATAAATCTCGGCCCCGGTCGAGGCCTCGAGCCCCGGATTAACCTCACTACGAAGCCGATCAAGTAGTGCTGTAGTTTCTTCATCCTGTGGCGCCGAAGTGGGCGTGATCATAATCGTCGCCACCGTCCCATCGGGACCGAATGCATCTGGATTCATCGCAATCAGCGGAATCATTTCAGGGGTTGGCAAAGTGGTAGCCACGCCTTCGGCCGCACCTAGCCCGGCAACTATGGTCGACAATACCGCAGCATCATTTGCTGACGGTAGTTTCACGGCGGCGAAAAACGGTCCATTTACCCCTGGGCCAAACCCGCTGGACATCAAGTCGTATGCGATGCGCGAGCTACTACCTTCGGGTTTTCCGGAGTCATCGGCGAACCCTTGTCGCAGGCTCAAGACCGGGATCGCCAAGACCACAATTATCGCAATCGCGCCGATAGTGGTCAGCCAAGGCCGACGCTGCAAGTTATGACCGTAGTGCGCCCAGCGCTTACCTTCTGGGTGTGTCCGCCCGGGCTTCTTACCCCATGGCAACCGAATCCCAAGTGCCTTGTTGCCGAGTAAGCTAAGTAGCGCGGGCAACATCCAAAGTGCGGATAACATCACCATCAATACAGTTAATGCCGCAGCAACTGTTAGACCATTAAAGAAATTGATCCGGAGCACAAACGGTCCAAGCAGGGCAATAATCACCGTGGCACCGGCGAAGAGCACCGCACGGCCTGCGGTTCCAACCGACTCCAAGGCCGCGGCCTTGGGCTGATGGCCGGCAAGCACCGCCTGACGGAATCTATTCATCACGAAAAGTGCGTAGTCAATACCAACCTGCAATAAGTGCGATAACCGGGCGGCGGATCGCCCACTTCGATAGACCAGGCATGCTTCAACACCTCAAGGAAATAGTTGGTAGATACCCCGATTAAGCCCGTGATCGGCCATTGACGCAAATTCAGGAAGAGTGACTTTACTCGCACTCCGCAAGCGCCTCGGTGATTACCGCAAGGGCTAAATTGGGGGGATACCCCCGGCGCAGTAACAGCCCCATCAGGCGCCGGGTCCGGGCCTTTGGCGCTAGGCGCTCGGTGGCCCGTAATTTGGTGGCAATTAGCCGCCGCGCCCGCTCATATTCGTCGTCATCGGTAATAAGTGCTAAGGCAGCTGCAGCGTCGTCGTTACTTACCCCTTTCTTACGTAACTCATGCTTGAGCACCGATCTGGTACTGCCCTTTGTGCGCTGTCGAGAAGTCACCCATAATTCGGCGAGTGCCGCATCATCGATTAAGCCCACCTCGACGTACCGATTCAACACCTGTTCTGCAATGGAATCTGGGATAGCGGCGGCCGCCAGGTCATCGGATAACTCCGAGCGGGTGCGCGGTGAATAACTCAGTTTTCGCAGCACAATATTTCGCGCATCTTGCTCAAGGTTTTGCTGCGATAGCTCCTGCTCTAGCAAGTCGCTATTCCACGTCAATTGGCTTTGGAGCAGATTCGACAACACTCTTTGATTCGACCTCTGGAACACTCGCCGGCTCTGGCAATGCCGCTGTCGAAATATTGGCGGGAGCATCAAGCCTGGCGCCAATCCCCATTTGCTCTTTGATCCGCTTTTCAATTTCGTTGGCTAAGTCTGGATTGTCTTTCAAGAAAGTACGAGCATTTTCTTTGCCTTGACCTAACTGATCGGTTTCATAGGTGAACCACGCGCCGGACTTCTTGACTATGCCTTGATCAACGCCAACGTCAATAAGTGAACCTTCGCGCGAGATGCCCTCGCCATACAAAATGTCGAACTCGGCTTGCTTAAACGGTGGGGCGACTTTGTTCTTGACCACCTTTACTCGGGTGCGGTTGCCAACCGCCTCGGTACCGCCCTTGAGAGTCTCGATGCGGCGCACATCAAGTCGCACCGAGGAATAGAACTTCAGGGCTTTACCGCCGGTCGTGGTCTCGGGCGATCCGAACATTACGCCGATCTTCTCGCGCAACTGGTTGATAAAAATGCAGGTGGTGTTGGTGTTACTGAGTGCACCGGCCATCTTGCGCAGGGCCTGGCTCATCAAGCGCGCTTGAAGTCCAACGTGACTATCTCCCATCTCACCTTCGATTTCGGCGCGTGGGACCAGCGCGGCAACAGAGTCGATCACGATCAGGTCAAGGGCACCAGATCGCACCAAGGTGTCGGTGATCTCTAGGGCTTGCTCACCGGTATCGGGCTGAGAAACGTACAAACTATCGAGGTCAATACCCAAACGTGAGGCGTAATCGGGGTCAAGTGCGTGCTCGGCATCAATGAAAGCCGCTAGGCCCCCGGCTGCCTGCACATTTGCGATGGCGTGCAAGGCCAAGGTGGTCTTACCTGATGACTCGGGGCCGTAGATCTCCACGATACGGCCGCGAGGCAGGCCGCCAATTCCGAGGGCAACGTCAAGGGCAATGGAGCCGGTTGGGATTACGTCGATCGGGATTCGACCTTCTTCACCCAAGCGCATCACCGAGCCTTTACCGAATTGACGTTCGATTTGGGCGAGGGCGGCGTCCAAAGCCTTCTCGCGGTCACCGGCTGCACTGGCCATGGGTGGTTCTCCCTGTCTTGTCGATGGTCATGTTCGTTGTAATACGAAAGATAAGCCGACCCTGTGACACTCGGAGACCTTCAACAACCACCGAACTAGCCGGTGTGGATGAAAGCCCATCTAATGCCGTGACAGGAATCTATATCGAACGGGTGTTCGAATGGCGACGACACGCCGGTGAAGCCACTACGACGCCCAAACCAAGTAATGGCACCAGCGAAGCCCCACAAAGGGCCGCATATGAGGCGAAAAGCACGATCAGGCCAGCAATCGCCCCGCCGACGCCGCCGGCCACATTCATGATGAGGTCTGACAGACCCTGTACCGCGGGGCGGTCGGCGGGGGCAACTTCGTCGGTCAATAAAGTCGAGCCGGCAATGAGCGTGCATGACCAGCCCAAGCCTAGGAGGAAAAGCCCGATACCCAGTTGCAATGTGCTGTCGCCAGGGGCTAACCCAGCTGTGACACAGGCGGCTGTCAGGATCCCAATTCCGACGACAATGACCTGAATTCGGCCGAAACGATCGACGCCCCACCCAACCATTGGCGAAAAGGCATACATCCCCGCGACGTGCACACTGATGACAAACCCAATCAACTGCAGTGACACATCGACGTGGGCCATGTGGATCGGCGTCATGACCATCACCATGACCATGACCACATGCCCGATGGCGACCGCCGTGATCCCTAAGATGGCTCTGGGTCGCCCGCGCACATGCCCGAGTGCATCATGCAATTTCGGCCGCGCCACCGCTCCTACCACTGCGGCGCGGTTCGCCGTCGCAAGCAGATACGGGTCTGGCCTCAAGAAAACAAAAAGGACCGCCGCAGCGGCCAAAAGTGCTACTGCGAAAATCACGTACGGCCCGGACAACTGAGGTAAACCAAGTGACATGCCGATCGAACCAGAGAAGTTGAGCAAGTTTGGCCCAAGTACCGCACCGATAGTGCCGGCCCAAACCACCCAAGAAAGGGCGCGCGCTCGATGGCTTTCAAGTGCTAGGTCAGTTGCCGAATATCGCGCTTGATATCCGGCGGCTGAAGCGACCCCGAACACGGCGCAACCTAGATAAACTAGGGCAAGATTGCGGAGCACCGCGCCGAAAATAATGATGATGGCACCAACAACACCAATTCCAAACCCGGTAGTTAGCGCTACCCGCCGGCCTCGGCTCAAGGCAATACGCGCCAATGGCAGCGCGATTAAGGCGGTCCCGAAAATCCCAAAAGTTTGAGCCAACCCTGCCGCAACTTCTGAATCAGCTATCGAACCAGCGATAAGGGCACCTACGGGCACCGCGCCAGCGATGGCGATACCACTCAGAATCTGCGCAATTGAAAGCACCCCGATCGTGCGGCGTTGAACGATCGCCACTTGATCAGCCGAAAGGGCTGCCGCACTTATCAAGAAACGTGGCTTCCATGCTCTAGACGTTCAGCTAACGCGGCCCGCACGGCATCATCGTCGCGGGGCAAACCAAGCCCCGCATATGCATCAATCAAATACTGTGGGTCAACTGACCACTGTTCGTAGGCAACCCCCACTGCCCGATCCGCACCAAAGAAATCATTGAGGTCTGTGACCGCCAGCAATAGCCAAGCTCTGGTCGTCGTGAGTACTTCCAGTGCATCGCTATTGTCCGGCCACCAACCACTGCGAGCTGCATCAGCAGGCTCTCGAACATTCATTAAATAGCGTAAGCCGGGAAACAGTCGTCCCATAAAAATCAGGTGCTGGAGGAGTTCGTCGTAGGTACCAAAATGCCCTGGTTCATAGCGCACCTCCTTGAATCCGATCCAATTGGCGTTGCGGTCAGGCCGCAATACATAGTCAGTGACATGGCGGCGAATATCGGCCAACACCGCACCCGGATCCAACTGCGCCGATCCGTACCAAGGGTGACTCGGTTTGCCGGCGTGATGGCGATCGGCAACTTCGGCTATCGACTGCAGATAGTTGCCGAGCCCGCGAAGCGCCGAGTAATTCTCACCACGTACCAAAACTCCGGGCAAGGCATTTAGACTGGCCTGAATGGCCGTGCTGCCCGTGCGCCCATAAGTAACAACCGTTACATACGAGAGCTCCTTTGGAGCTTCCCGACGTAGTCTCATGGGATTGACCCTAGATCAAAGCGCTCGGCACTTCAGTAGCCGCGCAGACCGCCCGCCAGATCTCTCGGGTTTCGACCCCGGCGGCGATCGCTTGCACGACCGTGAGTCCAATCCCGGCTAGAACAAAATCATTGGCCCAAGAGCGCGCATACACCGGACCCAGCACGATGTCCATGCGCTCCCAGAAATCAGCCAGACTCACCGCTGCTTAGCGAACGAACGCGGAAACCCGGGCGTCAAAACCCCCGGTTTCGGCTTCAGCCATATTCGAACTTACCGAGGACAGCACCGCCGAAAGCGGCACATCAAGTGCACCACAAATCGCCGCCAATAACTCGCTAGATGCTTCCTTTTGACCCCGTTCAACCTCAGAAAGGTAGCCAAGTGATACCGCAGCCGCAGCCGAGACATCACGAAGGGTGCGACCTTGATCTTGCCGACGGCGACGAAGCTCATCACCGACTACCTGCCGAAGCACGATCATCACAACCTCCTTAACTCCAAGGCTAACCTAGATGACCCAGATAAGCGACCTACGGCCTTCCCCTACGATAACCGGCCAGCCCCCGGCGCTATTCCCCAGGCTCGCTTAGCACCTGCAGAACTAGGGCCAAGCTGGCCGAAACTGTACCTTCGCGAATTGTTGCGCGGTCCCCCGAAAGCTGCAATTTGCTGGTCAAAGCGAGTTCAGTTCGGCGGTCAAACACTGCAATCCAGACGGTGCCAGGCGGTTCCCCGTCTAACCAGTCTGGCCCAGCCACCCCGGTGGTCCCCACCCCGATATCACTATCAAGGACCCGGGTTGCCGCGCGTGCCAACTCGGCGGCGACCGGCTCACTAACCACGTGCTCAAGTAGTGCAGGGTCCAGCCCCAGCACCTGCTCCTTGGCCTCGGTCGCGTAGGCAACCACCCCACCGCGGAGCATGGCCGAACAGCCGGGCACATCTGCAATTCGCGCTGCAACTAGTCCCGCCGTCAGCGACTCAGCCGTCGCGAGCGTTACTCCCTGCTCAATACAGGCTCCAACAACTTCGGCCGCTGACATCGCCATCATACTTTCCACCCACTCCATTGCGCTTTTGAGACATCGCGAAGTCGCATTGCACGCATGATGTAATCAATACCGGTAAGCAAAGTCAGTGCTACCGCAATTGCCATCATGATCATGCTCGTGGTCGGCCACCATGATGAGTCAGGAAACTCCAATAGATACATCGTGATTGCAATACCTTGTGCCACGGTCTTGGCCTTACCCCCACGGCTGGCCGGTATCACCCCATGCTCAATCACCCAAAAGCGTAAAATGGTGATACCGATTTCGCGAATCATTATCACGATTGTCACCCACCATACTAGGTCACCTAGCAGTGACAATGAAACCAATGCGGCCCCGGTCAACGCCTTATCGGCAATTGGGTCGGCGATCTTACCAAAATTGGTAACCAGGCCCCTGCGTCGCGCAACAGCACCATCAACCAGATCGGTCAACGCCGCGAAAACGAAGACCGCAGCCGACCACCATCGAAGTGTCGAATCATGGCCGCCC
>SHUQ01000081.1 GCA_009694585.1 Candidatus Nanopelagicales bacterium
ACGACATCGTCCCTGATCCGAGCTTCTTCCCGTTTTGTTCGCAGCTACTTGAACGCTACGCCGATGATGAGCGGGTGCAGGCAATATCCGGCTGCAACTTCGTGCCGCCGTCCGCGCAAAGCCACCCCGAGCAGGCATATCGGTTCAGTCAGGTCGCGCATATCTGGGGCTGGGCCACCTGGCGTCGGGCGTGGGCCGGGTACCGGCTGGATATTGCCGGTTGGCGCCGGCAGTTACCAGCCCTGCAGCTTTGGAAGCGGGCCGGTCACTCCGTCCCGGGCAGTATTTATTGGGCTTCAACTTTCGAACTCCTCGCGCGCAAGGAGGTCGACACTTGGGATGGCCAGTTCGTGTTCGCGGCCATGGTTTCGGGGCAGCTCACGGCCACCAGCAACGTTAACTTGATCGAGAACATTGGGTTTGGCACCACCGCAACTCATACTTTTGAGGATCGTGATGAACTCCAGCCGATCTCACAGATTCGACTTCCAACCGCGGCGGCGCCGGTTGCGCTGGATGCCAAAGCAGATGCCTGGACCCGCAATAATCACTTCGGAGCAACCTGGCGCGGCTTACTAAACCAGAGCTACCGATACCTTAAGCAGCGTCAAGGGAGGTCGAAGTGACGATTGCCAAAGGGCGCGCACTGGTCACCGGCGGAGCCGGGTTCATCGGCTCGCACCTATGTGATCGGCTGCTCGCCGACGGCTACAACGTGCTCTGCGTCGACAACTACTACTCATCGACAAAAGACAACATCGCCCACCTGCTCGAGAACCCTCACTTTGAGGTGCTCAGGCATGACGTCACCTTCCCGCTATACGTCGAGGTTGACGAGATTTATCACTTAGCCTGCCCAGCCTCCCCGATTCACTACCAACGCGATCCGGTGCAGACCACCAAGACCGCGGTGCACGGTTCCATCAACATGCTCGGCCTAGCCAAGCGCACCGGAGCCAAGATCCTCACCACCTCGACCTCCGAGGTTTATGGCGACCCGCAGGTGCACCCCCAGACCGAGGATTACTGGGGCAACGTCAATCCGATCGGCTCACGTGCCTGCTACGACGAAGGTAAGCGTGCGGCTGAGACGTTGTTTTTCGACTATCACCGCCAACATAACCTGAAGATCAAGGTCGTAAGACTTTTCAACACCTACGGCCCGCGCATGCATCCCAATGATGGCCGCGTAGTTTCGAACTTCGTAGTCAGCGCGCTAACCGGTAAGCCGATCACCATTTACGGCGAAGGCCAACAGACGCGTTCGTTCTGCTACGTAGATGACCTAATCGATGGCCTAATCGCGATGATGAATAGTGGTGACGAAGTCACCGGCCCAATCAACCTTGGTAACCCGGGTGAGTTCACCATCGCTGAGCTCGCAGCCGAAGTTATTCTCCAAACAGGTGTTGATCCCGGTATCGAATACCTACCGCTACCTCAAGATGACCCAACGCGCCGCCAGCCAGACATCACCCGGGCCAAGCAGACTTTGGGCTGGGAGCCAACCATAGAACTCAAAGCAGGTTTGGCCAAGACCATCGAATACTTCCGCGGTGTCCTAGCCAGGTGATCACGGGCCCGATTCTGGTACTGGTGACTTGGTTTGTCGCCGTGCTCGTCATCGCGGCAATGGGCCTAGCCCCGGCATTGGTGGCCGCGCGTGGCGCCTTAAACCCCCGCACCATGCGGAGCGCCTTGTGGTGGGGGCTGCTTTTCGCCGCGATCGTCATCCTCGCAACCAATAGCTGGCTTCCACTTCGCAGCGGGAGCGCCGCGATCGTCTTCGTCATCGTGGTCGTGCTGCTTGCAGTAATCGGCATCTGGTTAATTAAGCGCCGTAAGCAGTCCGCACTGACTATTAGCAGCAACGGGCGCTGGTGGCTGCTGCCGTTGTTCATCGCCATCGCTCTGGCTGTGGTTTATCTTGCGGTTGCTGCGATGGGTCCGGTCACTAATTACGACAGCGGCCTTTATCACCTTGGTGCGATTAAGTATGCCGGTGACTTCGCAACAATCCCGGGGCTTGCCAACTTGTATTTTCCGTTCGGCTATAACAACTCACTCTTTCCGCTCGCTGCTTTCTTAGGTAACGGTCCGTGGGATGGCGACGGTTACCGGTTGATCAACGGCCTACTGATGATGCTCATGGCAACCGATCTGGTAATTCGTCTGTTACAACGTAAGTATTCAGTTGGCACCTTCGTGCTCTTTATTGGGTTCACCGCATCATGGGTGCCACTTATTGCGCTATCTGATTACTGGGTCACCAGCCCAACGTCGGACTCATCGGTGTTCATCTTGGCCTTGGTCGCCGTGAGCTATTTCTCCGATGCACTCACCAGCAAGAAAGCTTGGCAAGGTGACGCCGCAGTTGCTGTTGTGATCGGTCTACTGCTGGTATCACTGCGCCAGACGATGGCGGCTTTCCTTATCTCGTTGATTGTAATTATTGTGATCAGGGCATGGCGCTTGCGTAGTGACACTGGCGAAATCGGTAAGCGCGCTTCCATCAATAAAGCCTTGTGGTTAATGGTTTTTGGATCCGGCATCGCACTCGCCCTCGTGCAAAGCGGCCGCGACTATCTGCTCAGTGGTTGGCTGCAGTACCCACTTTCACTCTTCACCTTCAAGATTGATTGGGCTGCGGCCGACCCCATCTGGGCCCGTACCGCAACCCTCGGGGCTGCCCGTGACCCGGCGAACCTTTGGGAGGCCGCCGGGAATTGGGCTTGGATTCCCGGTTGGTTTGGCCGGCTGCCGAGCCAGTGGGAGCCGTTTGAATTAGCACTACTCCTAGTTGTCGCCAGCATTTGCCTAATCACGGCTACCCGTTTGACCCACGCGGTGCGCTGGCGCAGCCTGGTGTTGGCTTTGGTACCAAGTGTCGTCACAGCTTTGGTTTGGTTCTTCGCATCACCGCCGTCATTTCGTTTCGCCTGGGGGCCGCTACTTGGCCTCGGAGTGATTCCGCTGGGCTGGGCGCTTTACGCACTTGCCCAAAGCCGATCAATCGGCCGCCTGATTGCGCCAGTTTTGACCCTTGGCCTATCCGCCACTTTGGTACTTCTGCTCGGTTACTGCGCCGTCGCCAGGCTCGACACCACTTGGACCGAAGACCGCGCATTCACTCTCGGCCCGGTGCAAATCAACTATCAAGTGACACCAATCCCGGTACCCGAAACCAAACAGCAACAGTTACCAGGCGGGTTAGTGATTGTGATCCCGGTGCCATCTGATCAGTGCTGGGATGTTTATCCGCTATGCGTGGGGCAAAACCCTGGAGCGATTCGTCAGCGCGGGCAGACTTTGCAAGATGGTTTCACTGCGAATTGAACCAGCCGTGGCGCTTCGGATAAGTAACCGCAGCTTGCAAGTATCGCTGGCCTCGGACGAATGCAGATTTAGTGGGGCTAGCCGCTAGGGCAATTGACGTCTCGAAGGTGCCGCCGGCCACCGCGGCCTCCACCGCAAATGATGACTCGAGGAAATACACCATCGATTTGGCATGCGTTAGTAATCGCCAGTCCACAAGGGCGGCCTGCTGGCTGCCACCCGATGCCCGATCCCAGACTAAATGCTCGACTCCCCAGGGCTTTAGGCCAAGATCTAGCGCTTGATTCGTCCACCTTTGCCGAACCGCCGCGTTGTCACCGGCGATGAAGAGGTCGGTTATGCCAGAGCGAGCCGAAAGGTTCCGCAGCGCCTGCCTAATCGCACCATCCAATGGCGTTTGGTGACTTCGATCTGTGTATCGCAAATGCAAGGCCAGGTAGGGGCCTCGCGCGGACAATTGAGATGCCACCGCTGCTTCGATTTCCGGCGTGAATGAAACGGACCGGTAGAAATCTTGGCGCCGCCGCCTAAATTCATCCTGCCAATCCGCTTCGACCGAGTTGGCGGCCGGCATGAAGAATTTCCCCCCGGCCGCAATTATCAGAGTTTTTGGCGACCCAGAGTTACCAAGCAACTGTGCAAGTTCGGGCATGAAGTGCTGCTCGCCAAGATCGTTTCCCGCTAGATAAATTCGCTCGCGCGGTTCGTCATAGTTTAGGTACTTGGGTACGGATTTCAGGGTGCACCCAAAATCTTGAATGGCCGCATCCTCGGTCAGCACATAGCGCCGGCAGAAGTCATCGGAGAGAACTGAATTTGCTCCAACTGGCACAACGGCATCCATCTCCCAGCAGATCGAAAGTTCAGCGTCAATTTGCTGAGCGAGTATTGCTGCACTGGCAATGGCCTGGATCCGATTGATGTATCCGCTCAGCGGCAAGAGCAGGATGCGGTGCATGGTGCATTGTAGAACTCGGATGGTCATTCAAGAAAGGCTGCAGTGACGGTAACCCATAGGATCATGGGGTGCGGCTAGCCTTCGATGAGCAGATCTTCGCGGCTCAGCAGTATGGCGGGATCTCTCGGCTCTTTGCTGAATTGTCAAAGCAGTTCCTTCGTGACGACTCACTCGAGGTCGATCTCATGCCACTTGATGCCCCGGTGGTCAATCGGTATCTGCTAGATGAGCCTTACCTGAGGGATCAACTCAAGGTCAGTGACGCGGGATCCACCATCGCGGCCCTAGCCCGCTACTTCATGCGGATGCGGCCGCGCACAAGTGTTGACGTCATTCACAACACGTTTTATTTACCGCATGGCCTGGCTGGATATCCCAAAGCACGCCGGGTTGTCACGGTGCACGACATGATCCCCGAACTGCTCCCCAAGAGCCGGCGGCGCCTTGACTTCATCACCTTGAAGAAGCGCTATGTGATGTCTGCAGATCACGTGATCTGCGTGTCGGAAGCTACGCGCAATGACATGCTTCGGGTCTACGGTGAGATCAAGGCACCGATCTCGGTGGTGCATCACGGGGTTGATCCGATATTTCGGCCAGGGGATCCGCGGGTGCCGGGCTTACCGGATCGCTACCTGCTCTTTGTTGGCAATAGGGGTCAGTACAAGGACGCGAACGTGCTGCTAAATGCCTTCGCGACTTTGCGTGACAAAGCAGACGAGGTGGCGCTGGTTTTTACCGGTGGTGGGGCATTTACGCGTGCGGAACATGCGCAGCATCAAGAACTTGGGATAGCTGATCGAGTTATCCAAGTTGCACTAAAGGACACTCAGATGTCCGGGGCTTATGGCAACGCATTGATGTGTGTGTTTCCCTCCAGATTTGAAGGCTTTGGGCTGCCGGCCCTGGAGGCAATGGCTTGCGGCACCCCTGCGGTACTCGCGCGCAGTTCATCCCTCCCCGAAGTCGGTGGTGATGCGGCGAAGTACTTCACCGCCGGTGATGCGCAAGATCTTTCAGGCGCCATCGAAGGCCTGCTCACCGATGAGCAGGAGCGAAACCGCATGAAGAATGCCGGTATTTCTCGGGCCGAGGGCTTCACTTGGGGCACGGCCGCCGCAAAGACAGCGGGTATTTACCAATCTTTGGTGAGGTAGCCTGAGCCCGTGGAGACCAGAGCAGAGCATGATTCGCTGGAGGTCTTCCTCAAGGCGTCATTAACTGATGAGCAGCGGGGGAATGTGCTCTTTGTTTCTTTCACCCAGTGGGATTTTGCGCTGGCAGCTCTTGCTGACACTGCAACCTGCCTGCACGGTATGGGTAGCGAAGTGACCTTGGCTTTTTGGACCAACAAGACGCCGATGCATGACACCGGGTGGTCGGTAAATGACAAGGTGGCGAAATTGTTCGCTTCACCCGCACGCGACCAATTGGTGCGCGATGCCTTGATTGATATTGGCATCCCAAAGTCTTCTTTGGCGAAGCCTCCGATCAGTGCCTGGCAGCCGGTGCATCCGGTGCCGATCACTCGAGCGATGAACCGAAGTGAGATAAAAGCGCTGACCTATTTTGGTAGTCCAATGGGCCGGGCCATGTTGCAGGTGCGCACCCTCACCGAAACCCCGGTTACCGATGCTTACTTCTGGCCGGAGCGACTACTTCGACTTGCGGCGCGCTCGTATGCATTTGCTTATGACCAAACAGCGGAGTTAATCAAGGTGCGTGGTATTACTGCGGTGGCCGTCTATAACGGCCGGTTCTTGCATGACCGCGCCGCTTCAGCTGCGGCGCAAGCCTTGGGGGTACCAGTCCTTTATTATGACACCGGCGGCATTGACACCGACTTTGATCTAACCGATTCGGTTACCCATGACTGGACTGACCTCCAGCGGCGCATGCTAAAGCTCTATGAA
>SHUQ01000082.1 GCA_009694585.1 Candidatus Nanopelagicales bacterium
TACACGGGGCCAATCTGCTTACCAACAACACGCTGCTCACGACCAAAGCGGGTCGGGATCACAACGACGTCGGCCATGGCCTTGGTGTTGAGGTCCTGCCACATCTTCGCCTGCTTTGCGCGGTCTGGCTCGATCTTCGCCGCTTCGACAGCGGCGTTGAACTCCGCGTTGTCATACTGCGAGAGGTTGAAGCCACCCGTTGGTGTGAATAGTTCGGGGATGATGGTCGATGCGTTCGGCCAGTCAGGACCCCAACCTGCGTTGATCAATTCATGTGCTTGCTCCGGGTCGAAGACAACGCCGTAGTACTGACCTGGCTCAATCGGGTTTGGCTTGGCGGTGATGCCCGCCTTGCCGAGTGAGTCCACCACAATCGCTGCTGCCTTGTCAGCAGTTGGCGACTGCGGGTAATCGAAGGTGATCGTCGGTGCAGCTTCACCGGATTCGGCGATCAGCTTCTTCGCCAGCTCAGGGTCGCCAGCATCTGGGATCTTGCCCCCGAGCAGGCTGTCCCACATGCCAGATGGCGCGTAGTCAACACCCATGTTCGGCTTAATGACGCCATCTGCGTAGTCACCGGCGAAATCGCCACCGGCATTCTTCCGCAGGGCGTCACGATCAAGTGCCACCGCTATTGCCTGGCGGATCTTAAGGTTCGGCACCTTTTGCACGTTGATCGCTAGGTAGCGAACATATGGATCGAGTTCACTGATCGCCCGACCCGCGAACTCCGGATTGACCTCGGTGGGGCTCTTGTAAATAACACCCAATTGCTCTGGCTCAACGCCATTGGCGAGCGCCGTGGCGTCATTGCCGGAACTGGTGATTAGGCGTTGGTCAATTACCTTTACATCAAGGCCGTAGTCAACTTCCCAAGTATCTGGGTAAGCCTTGCGGTAATCATCGCTGGCTGGATCCCACTTATCGTTGCGGACCAGCACCATCTTGCCGCCCTTGCCGTTCTTATTCGACTCGATCTTGTATGGGCCAGAGGAGACCGGCGCATCGCCGTACTTTTCACCGGTATCTGATGCCTTTGGCACTGGCGCGAAGGCGGTCAGGGTCACCGCGTAGTTGAAGTCCGGGACCGGGCGGCTGAGATTGAACGTGATGGTTTTGCCATCGGCCGAGCAGGTAACCGCCTTATCGAACAGCTCCTGGCCCTCACCCGTGTACGGGCCTTTATACGCCGATGAACCATCTTCCAAGGTTGGGATGTCAAGCATTGAGATGGCATAAGTCGGGCCGCCGGTGATGACATCGGTTGCGAAGGTGCGAGAAGTACCGTAAGCAACATCAGCGCAAGTAACAGGTGAGCCATCTTGGAAAGTCGCGCCATCACGGATGGTGAACGCCCAAGTCTTACCACCATTGGTGACAGTACCGGTATCAGTTGCAAGGTCACCCACGATCGACGTACCTTCTGTAGCATCGGGTGAGAACTTGTAAGCGGTCAGCGTGCGATAAATCGTGCCATTGAAGAAGGCCAGATCCTCACCCGTGTAGATGCGTTGCGGATCGATTTGATCGAACTGCTCAGCATTTGTCAGGTAGTAAAGGGTGCCGCCTTTAGCCGGCTCTCCACCACCTGATCCACTAGAGCTACTCCCCCCCCCGCCGCAAGCGGCGAGTGCAAGTGCAGCAAGTGCACCTACCGCCGCTAAGCGCAGGCCCTTATTAGCCTTACCCATATTTCCTCCCAATAAATCGGACCAAGTTGCCTTGGTCCACGACATCGCGTCCCGTGTGCCTACCGGCAACCAAGTTACGCATCTTCTTCGGTACCGAAATCGTGGGCATTTGGCTCACACCCGTCCGGCGCGGGGATCTAGGGCGTCGCGGACAGCGTCCCCGACGAGGTTAAAGGTGACAACCAGAACCACCAGGACGGTGCCTGGAATAAATAAATAGGACGGAACCACGCTGAAGTAGCTGACCGAATTACCCAACATGCCACCGAATGAAGTGTCAGGCGGCAGCACCCCGACTCCAAGGAATGACAGCGCCGCCTCAGTGCCAACATAAGTTGGCAGTGTCAAAGTTGCATAGACGAGAATAGGAGCCCAGAGATTTGGCAGGATTTCCTTAAATAAGATGCGGTAGCGGCTAGCCCCCATCGCGATTGAGGCTTCAACGAACTCACGCTCGCGCACACTCAAGACTTGCCCGCGAACAATGCGCGCCAAATAAGGCCAACCAAAAATACTTAATACGATGATTAGATACAAGATGCGTGAAGGATTACCGTCTGGCACCCCAAGATCAGTAAGACGCTGGGTCAACACTCCCGACATTGCCAAGATGATGAGCAGGAATGGGAAGGCCAGGATTAAATCCATGGTGCGCCCGATCACGGCATCGGTCTTGCCACCGGCGTAACCGGAGATGATTCCAAGTACTGTGCCAAAAAAGACGGTGAGAATCGTCGCGGTGGTGGCAATAAGTAATGAGATGCGCAGGCCGTAGAGCAACTGCGCGAAAATATCACGCCCGGTGCCCCACTCCACCCCGAGTGGATGTTCGGTGCTGATGCCACCCCAGGGGCCAACCGGGCCGCCGCCGCTGTCGCTGATCGACTCCTTGTCGAATGAATAGGGGTCAACACCCAGCAAGCCGCAGATAACGGGCGCGAAAATCGCAATCAGATACAAAACGATCAAGATGATCAGACAGACCATGGCCAATTTGTCGCGGCGCAGGCGCGCCCAGACAATTTGCCTTAGGGAGCGGCTGGCGACTTCGTCGTCGGCTAAAACAGCGGGGCCGTCGGCAACCGCTATCTTGAGCGCCAACGCACCCCCCTTCCCCCGCCCGAAAAGGCGGTCACCTAAACCCCCGGAGGTTACTCCACACTACTGGACCTTGGCGCAGGTGGCCGCCCGGAAAATTTGATTCGCGACCTAGCCGTGCCGAATACCCACCGATTAGGCTTGGGCTTTGGGCTTGCGCCCCGCCTTGGCCCGGTCCGCGGCCATCAGCAGCACTTTGCGGATCCGCACCGTGGCTGGGGTCACCTCGACGCACTCGTCCTCGCGGCAGAATTCCAGCGCCTGTTCCAGACTGAGCTGCTTATGCGGGATTAGGGGCACCAAGATATCGCCGGACGACTGGCGCATATTGGTGAGTTTCTTCTCCTTGGTCGGGTTGACGTCCATGTCATCAGACCTTGAATTCTCACCGACGATCATGCCTTCGTAGACCTCGGTGCCCGGGCCCACAAACATGGTGCCGCGATCTTGGAGGTTCGCGAGGGCAAACCCGGTTGTCGGACCGGTGCGGTCGGCCACCAGTGAGCCGGTCGGGCGGGTGCGCAGCTCGCCGTGCCACGGCTCGTAGCGGTCAAAGACGTGGTGCAATAGGCCCGTTCCGCGAGTCTCGGTTAGGAACTCGGTGCGAAAGCCGATCAGGCCGCGGGCCGGGACGATGTAGTCCATGCGGACCCACCCGGTGCCGTGGTTGACCATCTGCTCCATGCGGCCTTTGCGAAGTGCCATCAGTTGGGTAACGACGCCGAGGTAGTCCTCGGGGATGTCGACACTTAGGCGCTCCATCGGCTCATTGATTTTGCCGTCAATGATGCGCGTGACAACCTGTGGCTTACCGACGGTGAGCTCGAAATCCTCGCGCCGCATCATCTCAACCAGGATCGCCAGCTGGAGTTCACCCCGGCCCTGGATCTCCCAGGTGTCGGGGCGCTCGGTCGGATTCATCCGGATCGAGACGTTGCCGACGAGCTCTTGCTCCAAGCGCGCCTTGACCATGCTGGCGGTGAGCTTCTTGCCGCTCCGACCGGCCAGCGGTGCGGTGTTGATACCAAAAGTCATCGAGATCGACGGCTCATCAACGGTTATCACCGGCAGCGCTACTGGATTGTCGATATCAGCAAGGGTTTCACCGATGGTGATCTCCGGGATGCCGGCAACCGCGATGATGTCACCTGGGCCCGCACTATCAGCGGGCACCCGGGTTAGGGCTTTGGTAATCAGGAGCTCAACAACTTTGACGCGTTCAACAGTGCCATCGGCTTTCACCCAAGCTACCTGCTGGCCCTTCTTTATGTAGCCCTGGTGCACGCGGCAAAGGGCCAGACGCCCGAGGTACGGCGAGGCATCAAGGTTGGTGACATGGGCTTGAAGTGGCTTGGCTTCGTCATATGAAGGTGCCGGTACCGTCTTAAGTAATGTCGTGAACAGCGCTTCGAGGTTTTCTTCCACGGGCATGCCACCGTCCGCGGTGCGAGTAAGTGATGCCCGGCCGGCCCTCGCGCTGGTGTAAACAATCGGGAAGTCAATTTGCTTCTCGGTGGCATCTAAGTCCAAGAACAGTTCGTAGGTTTCGTCGACAACTTCACCAATACGGGAGTCGGGGCGGTCAACTTTGTTGATCACCAGGACAACCGGCAGGTTCTTCTCCAGGGCTTTGCGCAGCACGAACCGGGTCTGCGGTAGCGGTCCTTCAGATGCATCAACTAGCAGCACTACGCCGTCGACCATCTCGAGGCCGCGCTCGACCTCACCGCCGAAGTCGGAGTGGCCGGGGGTATCGATGATGTTGAAAGTCACGCCACCTTCGGGGGCGCCAGCGCCGGTGTAGTGCACCGAGGTGTTCTTGGCCAGAATCGTGATGCCCTTTTCACGCTCCAGATCCATGGAGTCCATGACCCGGTCATTGACGTCCTGATTCTCGCGAAAGGCCCCCGATTGCCAGAGCATGGCGTCCACCAGAGTGGTTTTGCCGTGGTCGACGTGGGCAATAATGGCAACATTTCGAAGATCTTCGCGGAGGGTCACGACGGCAGCCTATGTGCTGCAGGGCCGATCAGTGAAAACGCTTAACCCCAGTTAGCGCTTGAGTGCCCGTGATATTTACGTAGGTGCGCGCGTTATTGTCGTGAAACAGGCCTCAAGTCTGGATTTCACAACCAAAACGCGCGCACCCACAAAGGCACCGGCCTAGGCTATCTGATCACCTGCAAGACCCTAACTACCACCGATAACACCAACAGTATTAATGCCGGGCCCATGCCCTTTCCTGAGTCTTTCGCGCGCACATGCATGATGATTGCGCTTAGGAAATAGAGTACGAAACCAATCGCGGCGAGTGGGCCGATTGCCCCAGAACCTCGATAGTGCCGAGTAGGTGAATCTGGCGACCTGCAAGACCAGGTGGCGCAGCATTTCAATCGCCTTGGCGTTCATCGAATACTTGCCAACCGCCGAGAAAGCTGTAGCAAGCCCAAGAAGGGTGGCGGATCTACACTGACAAATAGGTTCCGCTTGGGTATTGACCCACGCTACGAACGCCAAATGCCTAATAGTGAAGTTGCGGCAACCGCCATTTCGGCCCCGATTGGCCCTTGGCGTGAGTTGGGTGCGCCCGGGTGACTGCATCAGCGCGTACTGGCGCTTCGAGGAGTAAAGAAGCACCCGAGGATTTCCGCGCTGCTAGCCATGCTGCTTAGCTACTGAGTTGCCCCTGACCGCCCCCGGCCAGGGGCCAGTTGCTTGCGGAACCGTTGAAGAAAGTTTCAGCAAACCCTTGGTGTGTGAGGGTTTGTGACGTACCGTAAGAAGGTGCCCGACCGGGCAAGTAATCGCTAGCAGGTCAGGAGGACCAAATGCCAAGTCTTGACGTTAATGCACCAGTTAGTTCCGCGCCATCTGATCGGCTCGCACTCGGTGTTGGTTGGGTGCGCCCGGGTGCGGGCGGTATCGGCACCCTAAACCCCTCCGGCCTAACACCCTGGGCGGGCGGTATCGGCACCCAGGTGTGGTTGAACAGCTGTTTTGAGGGTAATGAAGAGTAGCACCCGTCCCTACCGTTAGGTGGGGTGTTTAAACCCTGTTGCTGGCCCCTGACCGCCCCCGGCCAGGGGCCAGTTGTTTGCGGAACTGGTACAGAAAGTTTCAGCAAACCCTTGGTGTGTGAGGGTTTGTGACGTACCGTAAGGAGGTGCCCGACCGGGCAACTAATCGCTAGCAGGTCAGGAGGACCAAAATGCCAAGTCGTGAGGTTAATGCACCAGTTAGTTCCGCGCCATCTGATCGGCTCGCACTCGGTGTTGGTTGGGTGCGCCCGGGTGCGGGCGGTATCGGCACCCTAAACCCCTCCGGCCTAACACCCTGGGCGGG
>SHUQ01000083.1 GCA_009694585.1 Candidatus Nanopelagicales bacterium
GCATGGGGTACGCCATCATTTAACCCAGCGTCCCGCTTTCTGAGCGAAATCCCAGATGTGCAATGGGAGCGTGAAGAACCCATGAGCACGCCTATCGGATCCAACGGATTTGGGTCCTCACCGGCGAGTACGCGAGCGGCACGTAGTCTGGGTGATCGTCTCGATAACGATGGTCCAACAATTGTGCTGGTGGCCGGTGATCGAGTTACCCATGAGAGATTTGGTCTCGGCACCGTGGTTTCGGCTGCTGGAGTTGGGGCTAAAGCTGACGCCACTATTGATTTTGGGTCTTCTGGTGTCAAGCGATTGTTGCTCAGATATGCGCCGGTGGAAAAACTCTGATTAGCAGTGATAGATCCGGCAAGCCCACTCGGGTGGCTCACTTGCTTTACCCGGGTTGGCGCCGAATAAGAAGTGGTACGGGTCTGTTGGGACCCCACGGAGTTGTATCTCCAGGTGCAGATGTGATCCAGAAACATTGCCAGTTGCGCCAACTCGAGCGATTGGGTCTCCCGCGGACACTTGGTCGCCGACACTCACCTCGGTTGCGGAGAGGTGCGCATACATTGAAGCAACGCCGCGACCGTGGTTGATCGTGACCGTGCGGCCATAACTCCCGCGTGTCGAGACATCCTTAACTATGCCGTCGGCAATAGCGAAGACGGCATCACCGGTGTCGCCTTCAAAGTCAAGTCCGGAGTGTGGGGTGCCGCCCCAGTAGGCACCGATTTCACCAAATTTCGCTGACAGTTTCACCGGCGAGGTGGGCATAGAAATTGCAGATTGTTGATCGCGCTGCAGCGGATCAGCCTGTGCGAGGGTGGGAAACAGGGCGGTTAGAACGGTCAGGATCAGGGCAAAAAGTCCAGCCCAAAACATGCGCACAAGGAAGGTGTCTACCAGCGCAGAGCGAGATTTGGAAATCCAAGTCGGGATTCCCCCCGGGTAGCTGTGACCTAGGCCACTTCGAAGCGGCACAATTCGGACATGAGGGTCCTGCTAGCACCGAACGCCTTTAAGGGCTCACTCGGTGCTCGCGAGGTGGCAGATACAACCGGTGCGAGGTTGGCTGAGCAGTTACCCGAGGCGGAATTCATCAAGGTTCCCATCGCTGATGGGGGAGATGGCACCGTCGATGTGCTCCTGGCCGTGGGATTTGCTGAGATGGGCACCGCCAGTGTTGATGCACTCATGCGAGCGAATGAGTCGCGATTGGCGAGGCTGGGTGCGACCGTGGTGATCGAGTTAGCCGAGATCTGCGGGCTGGCAGGAGTGCAGGATTTACCACCTCGCCCCTGGCAGACCTCGAGTCTTGGAGTTGGCTTGGCAGCACGCGCGGCATTATTTAGTGGTGCCGAGCACCTGATGATTGCTCTGGGTGGCAGTGCATCAGTTGACGGTGGTCTAGGACTACTGGCCGGACTCGGCTACCAGCTCCTAGACGCGAACGGCGATCACGTATCCCCGACCGCTAGTGGGTTAGAGCGAGTTTCGTCAATCGGACCGTCAGCTGATCAACCTTTGATTGATGGGTGCACGTGGACTCTCCTAGTGGACGTCGAAAGCCCCGCTTGTGGCCCTTAGGGTGCTGCCCAGGTTTTTGGCCCCCAAAAAGGTTTTACCGTGGTCGAGTGTCACCGAGTTGACGCAGCGATGCGCAATTGGTGCGAAATTGTTTCGCGATTCGGTGAGAGATTTACGGCGAGCGAACTTGAGGAGTTACCCGGGGCAGGTGCAGCGGGCGGGTTCGCGGTTGCTGCTTCTGGAGTGATTGGCGCGAGGATAGATTCCGGGGCCGAGGTTATTGCTCGATTGACTAACTTGGCGGGTGCGGTGGCCGATGCCGATGTGGTGGTAATTGGTGAAGGCCGACTCGATGAGCAAACTTTGGCGGGTAAGGGGCCGGCATTCGTTGCGCAGATTGCAAAAGCCGCCCGCAAGAAGGTATTTGCGATCGCTGGCTCTTCTACCCTGACCGCGAATCAATATTTGGAGTTGGGTATCGAGTCTGAACATGACGTGGTGACTTTGGTCGATGTTGCCGGTTCGGTTGCTGCGGCACTTGAAGACCCGCGCCATTGGCTTGGCGCTGCCTGCGAAGTACTCGGTGAGCGACTAATTGCGAGCGGGCTTTAGCTCTCTTCGGCTCCGAGTGAGAACCCGGCTTCCAGATCCGCATTATTGAAGGTGCGGAATGAGACGTGGGTTTCGGTTGATTGCACGCCCTGCACCTTCGAAATGCCATCGGTGACAACTTTGGCGATCTCTTCGTGGGAATGCACCTCGATCAGTGCGACTAGATCAATCTTGCCGGTCACCGAATAGGCAGCGGTGACACCCTGAATCTTGGCGATGGCCTCACCGGCGGAGTTGACGTACTCGGGAGTTACCTGGATGAAGCAAAGGGCGGTGATCATGGGTGAAGTGTAGGTGGGTCGGTTCAACCGGCCATGAATCGGCCGCCGTTGACGTCAAGTACCGCTCCGGTGATGTAAGAGGATTGGTCGCTGGCAAGGAAAAGGACCGGGTCCACACACTCTTGTAACTGCGGCATTCGGCCGAGTGGAATGCCGTCTAGGACCTCGGCGCGGTCTACCTCGGTCATGGCGTCGAACATTCCCTGTAGCCGGCCGGTGAGAAATAAGCCGGGGGCGACGGCATTAACCCGGATACCGCCAGGCCCAACCTCGCGGGCTAGCCGGCGGGTTAGTCCCAAGATCGCAGCTTTCGCGGCGGCGTAGGGCACGCCGGTTACCGGACTGGTGGAGCGGCCACCGATCGAGGAGAAAGTAACGATCGCCCCACCACCAGCACTTAGTAGGTGGGGGACGACGGCTTGGGCACAGTTGAAAGTGCCCTTGACATTGACGTCGATGACGAGATCAAGATCAGCGGGCGCAATATCGGCTAGGTCCCTTGGGGTGGCCAAACTGCCACCAGCGGCGGCGATCAAGATGTCTAGGTGCCCAAAGTAGGTGGCCACGGCGGTAACCGCCGCGGTGACGGCGGCCGCATCCCGGACATCAACAAGGTGCCCGACGGCCTCGATTCCCCCTGCGATGAGTTCGGCAACCGCTTGCTCTATCGCCTCCGCATTGGTATCTAAAACGGCAACTTTGCCACCCTCGGCGCCGATGCCTAGGCAAATCTGGTGCCCGAGGCCACCAGCCCCGCCGGTAACGATCGCAACTTTGTCGGTGAACCTAGCGGCCACCGGAGCGGTCGGGGGGTTAGTTGCCATGGGTACATCCTTATGCAGGTTGTGAAGTCGGACTTGCGTGGGACTAGTTATACCGCTAATTTGGCGACAGTCAATAATCCGCGACATGTGGCAACAAGTTGCCAACGCTGAAGGAGAACCGTGAAGATCGCTGTCGTTGGTGGGGGCCCGGGTGGCCTCTATTTCGCAAGTTTGGTTAAACAGTTCGAGCCCGATTACGAAATCACGGTGTGGGAGCGCAACGCGCCCCTTGACACCTTCGGGTTCGGGGTGGTTTTCAGTGATCAGACACTGTCTGGCATCCGAATCTCTGATCCGTCGATCTACGAGGAGATGTCCAAGGAATTCGCCTACTGGGAAGACATCGACATTCACTACCGGGGTGAAGTGCTAACCAGTGGCGGGCATGGGTTTGCCGCAATGAGTCGCACCGATCTGCTGGCAATTTTACAGCGTAGAGCGATAAACAACGGCGCCAATGTCATCTTCAACACCCCGGCGCCGCCGATTGAAGAGTTGATGGCCGACTATGACCTAGTGCTTGCAAGCGACGGTATCAACAGCAACACCCGCGAAAAGTTCAAGGAGGAGTTCGGCACCACTGTTGACTTTCGCAAGTGCAAGTTCATCTGGTTGGGCACCCCGGTTGTCTATGAAGCCTTCAAGTTTTTTATTGTTGACACCCCGTGGGGCACGATGCAAGCGCATGCGTACCCGATGGATGACCACAGCAGCACCTTCATTGTTGAAATGCATGAAGATATCTGGCGTCAAGCCGGATTCGAAGAGTTAGCTGATGCTGCCGTCGATCTACCGATCGGTGAAAGTGATGAGCCGTCAATCGCTCGAGTCGCGGAGATTTTCAAGGATTACCTTGGTGGCCAACCTCTGCTCCGCAATAACAGTAGATGGGTGGCGTTCCGCGCCTTCCGCAATGCCACTTGGTCATATAAGAACCTCGTAATTTTGGGCGACGCCGCACATACCTCGCACTTCGCAATCGGTTCGGGCACGAAGTTGGCGATGGAGGGTTCAATCTCGCTAGCGGCCTGCCTGCTCGAACACAAGGACGTAACCAAGGCGCTTGCCGCCTACGATCAGGAGCGGCGCCCGGTAGTCGAGAGCACCCAACGATCGGCACAAGCAGCCCTTGAGTGGTTCGAGGAGATCACCCAATACGTCGATCAGGATCCGATCCAATTCGCCTTCAACCTCTTGACCCGATCACGCCGAGTTACCTATAGCAACTTGCGCGAGCGCGACCCCGAGTTCATGGAGCGGGTGGACTCTTGGCTTCTGCAGAGCCAAATCAGCGAAGGTCGGGTCCCGGCCGGCACTACTGCAAGGCCACCGATGTTCATGCCTTTTCGAATGCGGGGCCTAGAACTTCCAAACCGAGTAGTTGTCTCGGCCATGGATATGTACTCATCCGACAACGGGGTGCCAGGGGAGTTTCATCTGGTGCACCTTGGAGCTAGGGCACTCGGTGGCGCCGGTCTGGTCATGACCGAAATGGTTTGCACCTCCGCCGATGGCCGCATCACACCTGGCTGCGGTGGCCTTTGGACGGAGGAGCAAACACAGGCCTGGTCCAAGATCGTCGATTTCGTACACACCACCCCTTCGAAGATCGGGGTGCAACTCGGGCACGCAGGACGCAAGGGCTCGACCAAGCTCATGTGGGAGGGCATTGATCAGCCACTTGATGACGGTAACTGGCCGCTAATTGCACCGTCACCAATCCCATATCAGGCAATCAATCAGGTGCCACGCGAAATGACCCGGGACGACATGGATGCCGTCAAGGCCGAATTTGTCGCGGCGACCATGCGCGCGGCAGCAGCAGGCTTTGACCTGCTCGAACTTCATGCGGCCCACGGCTACCTACTTTCAAGTTTCTTGACCCCAATAAGTAATCAGCGCACCGACGAGTACGGCGGGAGCGTTGAAAACCGGTTGCGCTTCCCGCTCGAGGTCTTTGATGCGGTGCGGGCGTCCTGGCCGACTGACCGCCCGATGAGTGTGCGCATCTCGGCAACCGACTGGGTAGATGATGGCTTAAGTGGCGAGGACTCAATTGAGATCGCACGCGTCTTCGCCGAGCACGGTGCGGACATCATCGATGTCTCGACCGGGCAGACGGCAGCCAATGCGCGACCGGCATACGGCCGTACCTACCAAACACCGTTCGCTGATCGCATTCGAAATCTCTCGAAAGTCGCGACCATGGCTGTCGGGTCAATCAGCAGCTGGGATGACATCAACACCATCATCGCCGCGGGTCGGGCCGACCTATGTGCACTGGGCCGCCCGCATCTTTATGACCCGGCTTGGACATTGCATGCGGCCGCCGATCAGGAGTACCGGATGTCGTGGCCCAAGCAATACGCGGCGGGCAGCCGCAAACCGCCGGCGGGTCGCACCGAAGATCCCAAGCCGCGCCTTACTTTGGTGGCAAAGGAAGCCATCGCCGAGCGGCCCCGGCGGTGGTTGGTCAACTGATCTTGGTTGGTCAGCAACCGCACCTCTTGGCCCTGCGTTGTGAACGCAGACTTTGAAGAATCGACTATTGAAGTGGTAACCCGTGGGCGTCGAAGAGTGCATCTGCGACATCATGTAGGTCAGGTCTAGGTATATCCCGCACCCGTGATGCCGCTCGCTGGGAAATGGCCAGCAATTGCTCGACTCAATCATCTGGGCTGCTTGCTATGTACACGGCTCGGATACACCCGGTAGAAGCAAATTCCCTAATGATAGGAATCGGGTGGGGGATAATGTTGATTTCAGCGGTAGGGCGTGAAATCCGGTGGCCGCTTTTCATTGAAGGCGGCTCCACCCTCCTTGGCTTCATCGGTATCGATAAACAGATCAAGCACGTCAAAG
>SHUQ01000084.1 GCA_009694585.1 Candidatus Nanopelagicales bacterium
TACGAAGCGGCTACACCGGCTCTGATTGTGGTCGGCTTCTTGATGATGACGCAGATCCGCCATATAGATTTCATGAACTATGAAATCGGGATCCCGGCGTTCTTGACGATCGCGTTGATGCCATTTACCTACTCCATCACCAACGGCATCGGTGCGGGCTTCGTTACCTGGGTCATCATCCAGATTGCGGTAGGCAAGGCCAAAAGCATTAACTGGCTGATGTGGGTGGTTTCGATCGCGTTCGTCATCTACTTTGCGATCGATCCAATTCAGGGGGTACTCGGCCTGGGCTAAGCGGCCGTAGGCTGAGCGCATGTACCCACGAACGCGGCGCATCATCACCCTCGTGGTCCTGTTCTCCACGGTGGCGGTTGTTGCGATCGCGGCCCTGATGAGCCAATGACCCGAAAAGCAATTACGGCCACCGGGTGGGCCGCAATCTGGATCCAGATTGCGGCCCTCACCCTTGTCTGCGCACCTACGGCCGCCGCCCAAACCAAGGTGGTCTGCACTTTCAGTGATTCACGATTCACAGAAATCAGCGGCCTGGCCACCTCGATTCAGCACCCGCACACCCTTTGGCTGCACAATGACTCATCCGGTGGCCCGGTTATCTACGCGGTTGATTCGCAGACCTGCGCAACCCGCGCGACCATCAAAATCACCGGAGCTAAAGGCCGCGACTTTGAATCAATCTCAACCGGTAGCGATAAGCAGGGCCGCCCGGTCATCTGGCTTGGCGATATCGGTGACAACCGAGATAGCTGGCCGTATGTTGAGGTGCTGCGAATACGCGAACCGGCGAGGTTAGCTTCACAAATGGTTCGCGTGAAGACTTACCGGTTCACCTACCGTGACCGACCCCACAATGCTGAGGCGCTACTTGCCGATCCGTCGGGTCCGCGACTTTGGGTCGTCACCAAGCAACTTGCGCACGGCTCACTTTATGCGCTGCCCGATCCGCTCCGGCCGCACGTGTTGAACATCGCGAGCAAATTGCGGGTCGAAGGCGGCCTGATCACCGATGGCGCTATTTCACCTGACGGCACGAAGTATGTGCTGCGCGACTACGTAAATGCGGTGGTGTATTCAGGGCTGCCACCGGGCCGGGAAGTAGCCCGCATTGTGTTGCCGTATCAATTTCAAGGCGAGGCGATCACTTGGACTTCTGATAGTCGAGCCCTGCTAATAGCGAGTGAACGCGATGACCGGCTGCTGACCGTAAACGTTCCTTGACCTAATTAGTCACCGGTATTTCGTGGACAGGTTTAATGAGCAGTATTGCTAAACCGCAGATCAAGAAGACGGGCACGATCAAGAACGCCAGATGAAACCCGATACTTTGTGACAGTTCACCGAGCACAAATGGTGCGATGCCAGCGGCCACACTCGCGGCCACCGATGCGAGGCCGGCGAAGGTAACGCCGATGCTCGCTCCGGGCCAGGTTAAGGCCAAGACCCCAAGAATGATGCCGATCGAACCGAGGCGCAGAATGCGCCCGCGCCCATAGCGCAGCATGAGCTTGGCGACGATGAAAGCCGCTAGGAGGCTGCCGATGGATAAGAAAGTGCCGTGCAGTGATGCGAGTACCAATCCGGTGTCCTACTCATCGCGCAGCAGGGCGCCGGTGGCGCCGAAGCTGTACATAAACCAAGTGAAGAAGGAATACTGAACATAGGAGATCCAGGTAACCCGATCGCGTACCGGGGTGTGGGTGCTGGTGACAGCTAATGTCACGAAAGTTGTTTAATTACGTAATCAATGCAGCTGGTTAGCGCACGCACATCATCGGGTTCGACCGCTGGAAATACCGCAATCCGCAATTGGTTACGGCCAAGTTTGCGGTAGGGCTCGGTGTCGACGATGCCGTTGGCGCGAAGTGCTTTCGTGATGAGTGTGGCGTCAATCGAATCGTCGATATCGATCGTGGCAACCACGGCTGAACGTTTGGCTGGGTCGCGCACAAATGGGGTCGCGATCGGGTTCGCCTCGGCCCAGGCATAAAGCACGCCGGAGGATTCAGCAGTGCGCGCGGTGCACCAACTAAGCCCACCGTTGGCGTTGAACCAGTCAACCTGCTCGGCCATCAAGAAAATGGTGGCGAGGGCCGAGGTGTTGTAAGTCTGATCCAGCCGCGAGTTGTCGATTGCGGTTTGTAGATCTAAGAATGGCGGAATCCACCGGCCGTTTGCTGCGATGTGCGCTGCGCGTTCGATTGCCGCCGGCGACATCAGCGCGAACCAGATGCCACCGTCAGAGCCAAAACTCTTCTGCGGGGCAAAGTAGTAAGTGTCGAACTGAGAAGTATCAACTGGTAGGCCGCCAGCACCTGAGGTGGCATCAATGATGACAATCGAGTCAGCATCGGAGCCGGCTGGGCGAAGCGGTGGGATGGCAACACCGGTTGAGGTTTCATTATGTGGTGAGCAGTAAGCATCGATGCCGGCCTCGGCAGCAAATGCTGGTGCGTCACCGGGTGCGGTGTTGATGATGGTGGGCTCGCCCAAGTGGGGCGCTTTTTGCACGCCATCGGCGAACTTGGCGCCGAACTCACCGAAAGTCAAGAGCTGGGCGCGGTCTTTGATGAGACCAAATGCTGCAACATCCCAAAATGCGGTCGAACCACCGTTGCCCAGCACCACTTCGTAGCCTTCGGGCAGAGCGAAAAGTGAAGTTAGTCCGGCTCGCAGCCGGCCGATCTCGGACTTGACGGTCTTTTGCCGGTGCGAGGTGCCCAGATAGGACTGCCAAACCTTGGATAGGGCCGTGACCTGCGCCTCGCGAACTTTGGATGGGCCAGCCCCGAAGCGGCCGTCAGCGGGAAGCAAATCAGCGGGGATTCGAATCTCGTTCAACGGTTGGCTCCTGGGGTTGGGGTGTAGCCGGTGGGGGCGACCATGACTGGATCCCAGCCCGGAACCGCCTCGGGTTTACGTGGCGCCGGCCCGATATAGCGCGCGGATGGACGAATCAGTCGTCCGGTCTTCTTCTGCTCCAAGATGTGGGCACTCCAGCCAGCTAGCCGGGCGCAGGTGAACAGCGAGGTGAACAGTGGCGCCGGGACTTCAGCAAAATCGAGCACGATCGCGGCCCAAAACTCCACATTGGTTTCGAGGACGCGATCTGGGCGGCGGGCGCGAAGTTCACTAAGAGCGGCTTGCTCTAGTGCGGCTGCTACCTCGTAGCGCGGGGCCCCTAAGTCACGCGCGGTGCGGCGCAGCACCCTGGCCCTTGGGTCCTCGGCGCGATAGACGCGGTGCCCAAAACCCATCAGGCGCTGATTGTTGTCGAGCACCGAGCGCACAAATGCGTCGGCGTCGCCGGTGCGTTCGACTTCTTCGATCATGCCCAGAACGCGAGCGGGCGCGCCTCCATGCAGTGGGCCGCTCATTGCTCCGATGGCACCGGATATTGCGGCCGCAACATCAGCGCCGGTGGAGGCAATAATCCTACTAGTGAACGTTGACGCATTCATGCCATGCTCGGCGGCTGAGACGAAGTAGGCATCAATTGCCTGAATGTGCTTTGGGTCTGGCTCACCACGCCAACGCAACATGAATCTCTCGGTGATGGTGGAAGCTTCGTCGATCCGAGACTGCGGCACCATCGGTCGGCCGAGCCCGCGCGCGGCCTGCGCAACGAATGACAAGGCCATAACTGAAACGTGGGCTAGGTTTTCGCGCGCGGTATCGTCGTCAATATCAAGTAGTTGGTGTAGGCCCCAGATCGGAGCCAGCATCGCGATCGCCGACTGCACATCGACCCGAACGTCACCGGAGTGGATCGGGATCGGGAATGGTTCAGCCGGTGGCAAGCCCGGATTGAATTCATTGTCAACAAGAAGGCCCCAGACGTTACCGAAAGACACCCGACCGACTAGATCCTCAATATCAACACCCCGGTAGCGCAGGGCGCCGCCATCACGATCGGGCTCGGCGATTTGGGTCTCAAAGGCGATGACACCCTCGAGTCCGGGTACGAACTCAGACACGATTCCTCCTTGATGCGAGCGGGATTAAGTCCTATCCAACACCGAATACCGATGTGATGTTGCTGCCGGGTGGCGCTGGTGCCCGCAGGCGTGGTGAGATCAGGGTATGGATCCGCAGCTGGCCGACCTAAGAGTGTCGTACGACGTAGGTACCTTGGCGGCCGGCGACCTTGGCGGGCAGCCACTTGCCGCATTTTCAGGGTGGTTCAGCCAGGCCAATGCCGGGGGTCTGCCCGAGCCAAATGCGATGGTGCTGGCAACAGCCACCGCTGCAGGGGCGCCGAGCTCCCGGACGGTGCTATTGAAATCCGCTGATCCCAGGGGGTTCACTTTCTACACCAATCTGACCTCGCGTAAGAGCCGTGAATTACTTGCTAACCCGCAGGTCTCGGCGGTTTTTCCGTGGCTTTCAATGCACCGACAGGTGGTAGTAGTCGGACGCGCAGAGTTGGTGGGCCGCGATGAGGTAGCTGAGTACTTCGCCTCCCGACCGCGGGATTCACAGCTGGGGGCTTGGGGCAGCAAGCAGTCGACGATCATTGATGATCGGAGGATTTTAGTGGATCGATTCCAGCAATTGGTCGAGAAGTACGCTGATCTTGAAGTGCCGGTCCCCGATTTTTGGGGCGGGTGGTTGATTCGGCCGGAGACCATCGAGTTTTGGCAGGGCCGCACTTCGCGATTACATGACCGCTTGCGGTTTCGGGCACTTACACCGGGGGCAGCCCTTGATGATCCAACCGCTTGGGTCTTGGAGCGGCTTTCGCCGTAGTTGCGTTGGCGCACTCGGCGCCCTGTGCACTCGCTGGGCGTAGATTGGCGCCGTGGCTCGCATCTTTGCTGACCTAACTCCGCTACGTGTCAGCGCACCGTACCGCCGCCTTTGGGCCGGGCTCGGAATCAGCAATGTCGGCCAGCAGATGACCTCGGTGGCGGTAGGCCTACAGGTTTATGACCTAACCAAATCCAGTTTCATGGTTGGGCTTGTCGGGCTCTTCCAATTGATTCCCCTTATTGGCTTTGGTTTATACGGCGGCACTTTGTCCGACGCTTTTGATCGACGGCTGGTTGGCTTAATTAGTGCGCTCGGCCTGTGGGGTTGTTCACTGTTGTTCCTGTTGCAGTCGGCGCTGTCGGTAAATTCGGTCGGGGTGCTCTTCTTGGTGGTTGCCATTCAGTCGGCGTTCTTCGCGGTTGGTAATCCGGCACGGCAGGCGATAATTCCTAGGCTGGTGCCAAAGGAGATGTTGCCCGCCGCAAACGCGCTCAGCATGATCACCTGGAATATTGGATTCACGTTAGGCCCACTTATCGGTGGAATTCTCATTGCGTCATTTGGCACTGTAAGTGCCGCGTACGTAGTTGATGTTGTTGCATTCGCGATAGTCGTGTGGGCAATGTGGCGATTGCCGAGTTTGCCGCCGATCCTCATCGCCGGTGATGAGCGGCCACGTGCGGGTTGGGGTGCGGTCAAGGAAGGCTTCGTATTTCTTAAGGGCAAGCGCAATCTGCAGATGTCTTTCTATGAAGACATCATTGCGATGGTTTTCGGGATGCCGCGTGCGCTATTTCCAGCCATTGCAGCGCTGTGGTACGGCGGTTCAATGCGCGAAGTGGCTACCGTGCTCGGTTTCTTAGCTGCCGCACCGGCGATAGGCGCCCTGTTATCAAGTATCTTCAGCGGCCGCTTGGGCCAGGTGCGAGCTCAGGGCCGTTGGGTGGTCATCGCGATCGTGGTTTGGGGCAGCGCAATTGCCGCATTTGGCATGGTGCGCTGGTTGCCGTTGGCACTGTTGTTCCTCATCATTGCCGGTGCCGCCGACAATGTTTCGGCGATCTTTCGCACCACGATTATGCAGGCCGCTACCCCAGACGAATACCGCGGACGCTTGCAAGGGATATTTACCGTGGTGGTGGCCGGTGGACCAAGACTTGGTGATGTGGAGGCAGGCGCGGTCGCTGCCATAGCCGGCGAGGCGTTCTCGGTTATCTCCGGTGGGGTTATCTGTGTTGTACTCGCACTTGGATTGGGCCGAGCCATGCCTTCATTTTGGAAGTACGACGCGCGCCACCC
>SHUQ01000085.1 GCA_009694585.1 Candidatus Nanopelagicales bacterium
GGCGGCGATGGAAAACGCAGCACCGGTGCGACGGGGCGGGCGATCTTCGCCGATTGTGTGCGCAGGGTGGATTCAACACTTGCCGATCGCATTGAGCACACCCGCGATTGGCGAGCAGGGTATCTAACACCGATCCGCGACATTGTGGCGGCAGCGACCGCTACCCCAAATGCCGCGCTGCAGATATCTAGGGATGGGCTGGCTTCCGCGCATCGACGTTTTCGCTTTGGCCGCGATGGCCAAGAATTGAACTTGGGCGAAGCCATGGCGTCATTTGCCTCCCCCGGCTTTTGTTCGGTTCACATTCAAGGCGTAGCGCAATTGGAGTCAGATCTGTCGTTGCCCTATCACGGTCGACGGCTATTTGGCAGGCACCTGCGTGACCAAGTCGACAAGTGGGTTGCAGACGGCATTGCCGAGCCAAGTTTCGCTGAAGCAATTCACCTAGTGCTCGATAATCCCAACTGGCTCGATCTGCGCGGGGTCGATATCGCGCTGCTGGGTGCCGGAGCCGAGATGGGTCCAATCAGATCACTCCTGCGCTGGGGAGCCACCGTGCACGCGGTCGACCTGCAGCGGCCCGCAATTTGGCAGCGGCTCATTGACATCGCCCGCAGCACGGCTGGCTCGCTACGAATTCCAATTGAGTTTGATGCTGACGGCAACCCACCGCTTGTTGTCGATGGCTTGGTGCACCCCGAAGATGATGTGGCGATCGCGAATGTGGCCGGTGCGAATTTACTAACCCGTGCCCCCGAGGTCCGTACCTGGCTCGCCGAAATCGAGCAACCATTCGTACTTGGCACCTACGCATATGCCGACGGATCAATCCATGTGCTGCTTTCAGTAGCAGCCGACGCGGTGGTTGCCGACCTGCTAAGTAGCCGTGACGACCTCACCCTTGCCTATCTGGCCACCCCCACTGACACTTTTATGGTGCCCCTTGATGCTGTCCTTGAATCACGGCGACGTTGGGACTCCCGTGGGTTAAGTGGGCTGCTGCAAGCACCACTTCGCACCCTTAAGCAGTTTGAACCCAATTACCCCCAGACGCTCTTCGCCGCCGATGGCACCGAGGTCGGCCTTAACGACTCCCTTATTTCACAGCAAGGCGCCAACTACGCACTAGCCAAGCGCCTACAACGTTGGCGTGCCTTGGCGGCGCGCTCAACCGGGACCCCGGTCTCAATTAACCTAGCCCCCGCAACGCGGACGCAATCTGTCGTAAAGAATCGAGCACTAGCGGCCGCCTACGCTGGTGCAGACAGATTCGGCATTGAAGTTTTCGAACCAGCCACTTCCACCGCGCTGATGGCAGCGCTACTCGTCCATGATCTGCGTAATCCAGCAGCCACCGCCAATCCGGCAACCCAATTGAGTAATCCCATGGAGTTATTCGTGCAGGGAGCAAACCATGGTGGGCTCTGGCGGGCCGCATATTCACCGCGTTCGATACTTGGTATCGCAGCGCTACTTGGGATGTTCGAGTCCCGCGCCTAATTGCAGCGCTAGCGATTATCAGACGATATTGCGCTCGGGGCGCAGCGCTCCGCTAGCAAAACGTCGAACGTCAAGTGGTGAAATATCAAGAAAGGGTTCGCGGCCTAGATAAAGGTCACGCAGAATCTCACCAATTGCCGGCCCCTGCAAGAAACCGTGCCCGGAGAACCCGGTCGCGTAGAGCATTCGAGAAACTTCATGGCTTTCACCAAGTAGCGCATTGTGGTCAGGGGTAACTTCATACAACCCCGCCCACCCGACCTTGATCCCAACATCTAGTAATGCCGGCGCGCGCACCTTGGCTAGCTCAGCCAACTTATCCAAGAACTCACGGTCAAGGGTGCAATCGAACCCAGGCTGCGTACTTTGGTCGGAGAAACCCATGAGCATCCCTGGGCCTTCGCGGTGCCAATAGAAGGTCGACCCATAATCGATGGTGAACGCTGTTGCCATCGGGTACTTCAGTGGCTCGGTCACCACCAGTTGTCGGCGAACTGGCACGACCGGCAAATCAAAACCAACCAGGTTCGCAATTTGCGGTGACCAAGCCCCCGCACAATTGATCACGCAGGGAGTAGATATTCGACCTGCCTGCGTTACTACCGAGGTGATCTCACCACCCGAAACCAAAATATCTGTGACTTCGGTGTGAGTCATTACCCGCGAACCAAACCGCCGAGCACCCACTGCGTAGCCCTGCACTACCGAATCAGGTGTGCAATGACCATCATCCGGTGACCAAGCAGCTGCTAGTACTCCCGAAATATCGAGATACGGTGAAAGTTCAGCTGCCCTCAGCGGATCAACGATTTCTGCGCATACGCCCAATTGCTGCTGCAGGCCCACCGCTTGTTCAAAGTCAGCAACCGCCTCAGCACTGGTTAAGACAAACAGATAGCCCGTGCGATGCAGATCTATTTGCCGCCCCGGCCTATTTGGGAAGTCAGCGAAAAGTTCAAGTGAGCGCTTTCCCAGTGCGATATTTAGTTCGTCTGAGAAATTTGCCCGCACCCCGCCGGCGGCCTTTGAGGTTGAACCTCCAGCAAGATCACCGCGCTCAACCAGAACTACGTCTACGCCAGCTTCAGCAAGGTGAAATGCCGCCGAAGCGCCCATGACACCGCCGCCGATGACAACAACGTCGGCCGAAGTCGGAACTACTTTGCTCATCTATGGACTAGGTGATTTTGAAATCTGGATCATGTGGCAGATCTATCACATCCATCTGCGCCTTTTGTAATTTCCCGCTGTAATCCCAGTTCATTGCTTGCCAGCGGGTGAACTGGTCCAGCACCCAGATACCACTTTGCCTCGAGCCGTTGCCGCTCTTGCCATTGCCGCCAAATGGCAAATGGGCTTCTGCCCCAGAAGTCGAATTATTTATCGAAAGCATCCCGGCACTAATGCCTTGCCGAAACCGCCAGATCGTCGTTGGATCATTTGAATAGAGCGCACTTGATAAGCCGTAGCCGTGCCCATTTGCCAACTCAATAGCCTCGTCCAGAGAGTCGAATACACCCACGCCAACCAAGGGGCCAAAAGTCTCGTTGTCATAAAGTGCATCGCCAGGGCGTACGCCAGCAACGATGGTTGGGTGGGCAAACCACCCGAGTGACGGGTCGCCAACAAAACCAGCACGCGGGTTGTCGGCGGTTATTTGGCCGACCCCGGTGGAGCCATACACAATGTGGTGCGACTGGATCATCTCAAGATGTTTCAGGTGATTGGCTAAGTACTTAGCATCAATCATCGGCCCATAAAGTACGTCAGCGAATGGGTCGCCTACCGCAGCATTCGAAACTGTTTCAGCGTAACGCGCAAGGACCGCATCGTGAATCGATCGGTGCAACCAGAGAGTGCCAAGTGAGGTGCACCGCTGACCAGCTGTACCAAACCCAGCGAATAAGGCACCCTCAATAACTAGGTCGATATCCGCATCGGGCATCACCACCATCGGGTTCTTGCCGCCTAGCTCGAGGCACGGTGATTGCAGATGTCTCCCAGCCAGTTCACCAAGTTTGCGACCGACCGCCGTCGAACCGGTGAACCCGACTTTGTCGACATCCCCAGCCGCCAGCGCTGCCTCGAGCCCAGCAAAAGTGGTTGGACCATCAGCGATCACAACGCGAAGCACATCTTTTGGCACTCCCCCGGCGTGCAGTAGCTCAGCAATAGCAAGTGCGATGGCACCCGCATGCTCGGCGGGCTTCCAGACGACCGAGTTGCCGGTGAGTAATGCCGGAATGAAATACCAAGACGGCACGGCAGCCGGGAAATTCGCGGCCGTGATGATCATCACTGCACCAACTGGATTGCGGAAAGTGAACAATTGCTTATCGGGCATTTCACTTGGGATGGTCTGCCCATACATGCGCCGACCCTCGCCGAGGAAGAAATCGCAGGTATCGATGACCTCCTGCACCTCACCGAGTGCTTCCGCGTAGACCTTGCCGATCTCACGTGAGACCAGTGTCGCGAGGGCTTCTTTATTGGCTTCAACAAGACGCCCAACCTGCGCGATAACTCGACCGCGCGCCGGCGCGGGCACACCCGCCCAGCCGCGCTGGGCCACGTGGGCAATGCGGCAGGCCTCGCTCACCTCGGCAGCGGTTGCTAACTGGAAGGTCGCGACTGTTTCATTAAAGTTGGCAGGGTTTCTTGAGGTGAAGGTCATCCCTTTATCCTGCCAGATGACTGCGCCGTGAAGTTTCCTCGGCAGACGAGTTCGCAATGGCTGACGCGGGTGTGGTGCGGGCAATGAAAAGCCCGCGCTGCTGGAGGGCTGTCGCGCGGGCTTTTCGCGGCCTAGTGGCCGGTCGTCCGCGTGGTGGGCGACTGGCGCCAGTATGCCAAATGTTTGAATTCATTTCCGGTATTCCACTAAAAACGTCGCCTAAGGTTAAGTGGATTTTAGACCCGCAAGCGCGCACCGAGGGCGCAGTGCTTTACTAACCGGGTGCCAACCAACCTCAAAATTGCGCTGCTCGGCTACGGCCTGGCCGGACGACATTTTCACCGCCCTTTAATTGCGGCCACCGCTGGGCTGGAGATCAGCGCGGTAATGACCGCCAATGCCGAGCGGCGCGAGCAGGCGGCAGGTGACCTACCGGCGGCTGAAATCTTGGATTCTGTGGATGCGGTGTGGGACCGAGCGGGTGATTTTGACTTGGTGGTGGTGGCCGGAGCCAATCTCACCCACCTCCCATACACAGTCGGTGCCCTCGCGCATGGCCTACCGGCCGTGGTCGACAAACCACTAGCGGCCACCGCCGCCGATGCCATGACTATTCGCGACGCAGCGCACGCTGCCGGCAAACTGGTATTCCCGTTCCAGAACCGGAGGTGGGACTCAGAGTTCCTGACGATTCTCGAACACCAAGAGGCCGTCGGTAGCATTCACCGTTTCGAGTCGCATTTCGACCGTTTTCGCACCGTGCCAAAGGGCGGCTGGCGCGAACTCGCGGACCCAAGTGCTATCGGCGGGGTGCTGTTGGATTTTGGGGCCCACCTTGTTGATCAAGGGATCCAATTACTCGGGCCAGTAGTTAGCGTCTACGCAATCACTCGCTCTGTTCGCGCTGCTGAAGCTGCTGAAGATGACATGCTGATTTTGTTGACTCACGCTAGTGGCGCAGTTAGTTATCTCACCGGAAGCTTGATCGCCGCGTTTACCGAACCGCGATTCAATGTCCTCGGAACACGTGGCGGCATGTTGCTGCGCGCTTACGACACTCAAGAGGAAGAACTCCGCGCCGGGAGCACTCCCGCCGATGCCGGCTGGGGGATCGAGCCACTTAGTTCGGCCGCAGTAATACGCGTGGCGGGTCCTGACGGTTCAACCATTGAGTCCGAGGTGCAGTTGACACCCGGGCGCTGGGGCACGTTCTACGCCGGTGTCTATGACGCCATCAACAAGGCGGCACCGCCACCTGTACTGCTTGACGACGCCATCGCCAATCTCAGAGTTTTAGACGCGGCCCGGAAATCGGCGACCACCGGGCTGGCGATCAGCCTTGATCCGCCAGCGGCTCACGGGTAAGGAGCCAGTCGGTAACCATGGATATTGGTTGCCCAACTCCCGCGGTTAGGTGCTCGCCAACAGGTATTACATGGGGTTATTGGGGCAAGCTACCCGTAGAGGTCGGTACGTGCACCCGCGTAGGTTACCCGGATCCACGCCGGTCCCTTCGGGATGAGGTGCCCGGGCCTCGCGAACCCAAGCGCCGGGGTCGGCGTCACGGATAACGACTTTGACGGATTGGGTGGATGAATCGACCCCGGCGACCAGTGTCATGGTGACAGGCTAATGTCTTCCATATGAGCGACTCAACGATGCACCCGCCCGGCACTTCGGATTCGTCATCCTCGGAGCAACCTATCTATCTAGAGGTGAGCGATCGCTACCAGACAAGTACCTTCACCAAAGTCCTTGCGGTGGTGCTCGCAATCCTCACCGGAGGCTATCTGTTGCCTTGGGCCATTGCTGCGGTACGTGATCTACGCACCCACGTCAGCGTGGGTTTAATTGACCTTTTACTCGGCTGGACGCTTGTCGGCTGGGT
>SHUQ01000086.1 GCA_009694585.1 Candidatus Nanopelagicales bacterium
CGGCCCCGACCGGTTCCTTGCACCCGAAGTTGCAGCTACCGTCGCATACGTGCGGACCGCCGACGCAACGACTCCTGCGAAAGTACGGTGATTCGGCCACTGAAACCTGGCTGGGTGAATGCGACCGCTATCTCCTAGAGAAAAAACCGCGAACCTTCTTTGCGGCGGATGTAATGCCCAGCCCGACCCATCTGGCACCCTTCTTCACCGACTTCTTCAACCTCTGCCACCAGGAGAGTCTCTGCGGCACCGGACTCGGACTCGGGGGTGCGGGAGCCGAAATCTAAGAAATTCAAGGGCAATCAGCCAAGATCGTTGTTGGCCTCAAGATCTGTGGCTGCCGACGGGTCGTCAAAGTCTCCAATCGACTGTTTTACGGGCCAGCGGACTAGGAAAATTATCAGCGCGAGCATCAGCACGATGCCGGCTAATACCTCAATTGCGTGCACCGTTGAGTCGTCAGCAAAATCGATGATGGTGGCACCCAATTCCTGACTCATTATGAAGCACGCCATTACCAAGACAGACCAGCCGAATGCTTTGCGAAGTCGGTCCGGATGCACCCGGCCGACAAAACTGCTTCCTACCAAAGCGCCGGCAACCGCACCGATCGTGACGACGATGGTGACCAGCCAATTAATGTGAATTTCCGGATTCCAACTCACCAAACTGCCGTCACCGAACTTCACGGCGTAGCCCAAGAATCCAGCCGTGGACTTCATCATCACGACAAGGAGCGAGGTGCCAACCGCCATGGGCATCGGCATACCACCGAGAATTGCTAAGGCTGGCACCACCAAGAATCCGCCGCCAGCGCCCACTAGGCCGGTGACAAACCCAACCACCGCCCCATCAAGCAGGATCCGGAAAATAGGTAATCCTTTGTGGGCCTTGGCCTTAACCTTTGGGCGCACTCGGATCATCGCAATTGCGGTGACCCCCATCATGACCGCAAAAACCGCCATCAGCACCGCACCTGGCAGGTGCACCCCAACTTGGCCACCGATGAACGCGCCAACCATGCCGGCCGCACCAAAAATTAGCCCGGTGCGCCAGCGAACTCGGTGCCCGCGCGCATGTCTGATCAAACCAAATGCCGATGTCACGCCAACCACGAACAAGCTTGCGGCAATGGCGTCCTTGGTGTCGAACCCCATCACATAAACCAGCAAGGGGGTGGTCAGGATCGAGCCGCCACCACCCAAAATACCCACGGCAAGGCCAATGAAGATGGCCAGCGCCCCGGCTACTGCCAGCATGAGTTAATCGCCTTGTCTGTTAGTAGACGCCCTGCAGTTTTGCTCAACACCTAGCTATCTGGATTTGCATAGAAAGCTCTGCGAATTGGTTTCACCGGGCGCATCATGAACTCCGGTCGGCGCATGCCTGATGCACTCGGGCCCGGCCGGGTCTTGGCGAGCCACTCTTGATATACCTCGCGCGAACGCTTGGTGTCAACAACCACATCGCCATATTGATCGTCAGCATGGGCTTTTTCAATCACCACTTTCTGGTGCCAGCACTGCATTCCCGACCACGGATCCGGGTGCACCGCAAAGGCCAGGTTCTGATGAACCCCAGGGTCATCCCAATTTATCCGCATCGAATCCGGATCATCACTTTCAAATGGCTTCACATGCTCCTTATAGCGCAGGCGCCAGCGACCATCTTCCATTCGACCGATATCTACTAGGCCCATCACCCAACGGCTGCCCGCGTTCTCCGCGGTGCGCCAGCGACCCATGTGATGAGACAGGGCAACAACACCGGGTCGGATAGCTTCGGTTGACCAGATCCGAGCCACAAAATGGCCGATCTCGGTTGTCACTCTCACCATGTCATCGGTCTTGAGCCCAATGCGTTCTGCATCAATGCTGTTCATCCACATCGGGTGCTTATTTGATATCTCGTTGAGATACTTCGCATTGCCAGATCTGGTATGGATCAATGTCGGTAACCGGAAAGTCGGAATCAATACCATCTCACCATGAGCTGGGTCGATCAGCGCGGCTGAAACATGGGATTCGATATAACCTGGCGTCGCGTACTCTGGCCAGCCGAAGTCAACCATCGTTGACGAGAACAACTCGAGGCGACGTGACGGAGTCAACCAACCAGCTACTTCGCTACCATCATCCAGCACCACGCCGACCGACCCTGCCTCACCAACCAGCGGCGGTGTTGAATCCATCGTTGTCGGCTTGCGCAGCACGCCTTGCGCATCCGCGGTGGCGCCATCACGCTCAGCCACGCTCAATTTGCGTTCATCTTGACGATAAAGATCACTTGCTATCTCAAAGGCACCGTATTTGCGCATGAACTCAAGGGGCGTTAAGCCCATAGATTCGGCTTTCTCCGGGAGACCGGGCACCGTATTTTCGAAGATCCACGAGTAGTACTCATCGACCGTGACTTTCTCACCCGGCCGGCCGGGTGCCTCAAAGAATTTACGGATTCCAAGTGACCCATCGGGGTCAATTCGCCAAGACAGCTCAAACCAGAATTCGTTTTCCTCCCAGACTTCACCGGGATTAACGTCACGGGTATCAGTGAATTTCTGCCCCATTTTCTCCATTGCCACCCGCCGCACCGGCTGCCTAAAGCCCAGCCACTTGCCGCCGTACTGCTCATAGGACTGGGTATCGTGGCGCTCAGTGCTATGGCCCATCGGCAGCACATAGTCGGCGAACGACGCCGTCTCCGACCAGGTGGGTGTTAGGGCCACGTGGCATCCGACTTTATTTTCATCGGTGAGCGCTTCTATCCACGAGAACCCGTCTGGATTAGTCCATATTGGGTTATAGACCCGCGAGAAGTAGACATCAAGCTTGCCGCGACCATCTTGCAAGAAGTGCGGTAGCAGGATAGACATCTCATTCGTTGATAGCGGGAACTCCGCCGGCCAGAGCATCTTGTTCCAGAGGTCGTGACCACCTGGCATGTCTGGGCCGTGCGGGATGATCTTGTTCCAGCCGTTGGGGCTGGTACCACCCTTGGTACCGACACTTCCAGTTAGCACAGTCAGAAAGAACAATGCACGTGAAACCATCCAGCCGCCGAGATTGCCGGCGGTCGCAGCGCGCCAAACATGCGCTGATAGTCGACCATCACATTTCGAAACAATTTCAGCAAGTTCCTCGATTTGTGCGGCCGGAATCTTGCACTCCTGAGCCGCATATTCGAAGGTGTACTTCTGATAGTCAGCGGTTAGGTGAGTCTTAAAAGCTTCGAAGTCCTCGGGATCAACGCCCGGGTGCATATTCCGCAGGTAGTCGCGCCAATTAACCCAACGATTCAGGTAATCCCACGCGACATTGTCATTGCGCAGCAAATAGCCGGCAATAGCCAGCAGCATTGCGGCTTCACTACCTGGCCACGGCGACATCCACATGTCGGCATGCGCCGCCGTGTTAGATAGCCGTGGATCTACCACTACGAGGGTGGCATCCCCGCGCGTTTTAGCTTCCATGATGCGCTGGGCATGTGGGTTAAAGTAGTGCCCGGCTTCGAGATGGCTTGAGATCAACAATATTACTTTGGCATTTGCGTAGTCTGGTGACGGCCGGTCGTAGCCACCCCAGAGGCTGTAGCCGAGCCGGGCACCAGCTGAGCACACATTGGTGTGGCTGTTATGGCCATCTACACCCCAAGCGAGCAGCACGCGCTCGGCAAAACCATCCTCACCCGGGCGCCCCACGTGGTAGATAACTTCGTCGCGCCGCTCCTCGATAATCGCCTTGCGGATTCGACCGGCAACCTCGTCTAGGGCTTCATCCCAAGACACCCGCTCGAATTGGTTACTACCGCGCGGGCCGACGCGCTTGAGTGGATAAAGAATGCGCTCGGGGTCATTTATCTGGTTGATGGTGGCCGGGCCTTTCGCGCAGTTGCGCCCGCGCGAACCCGGATGAGCTGGGTTACCTTCTACTTTCAGAACCTCATTGGTCTCTTTATCAACATAGGCCAGCAACCCACAGGCCGACTCGCAGTTAAAGCAGGTTGTGGGAACAAGCATGTAGTGGCGCCCCACTTTCTTGGGGTGCGCCTTGGCGTCGTACATGAGAAAGTCATCCCACTGGTCAACTGGTGGGTAGTTAGACAGGGTGTCGCGAACCCGGAGCCCAAAGTGCTCAGGTTGGTCGGCACTAACCATCTGGGCTGCCGGACCAACTGGAACCACACTTTTGCGCTTGCGTGAACTCATGACTTATGGACTCCTTCGACTAGCAGTGCACACAAACTCGCGTTCATGACAGTGGTACATCCTGCGCGGCTTTCACGAAAACCGTTTCGTGCGCCAGAAGGGCAATTTGGATAATCAGGCCCGCCACCACGCCAAACCAAAGTGAGGCACCAAGAGCTACGGGAATCGCAAATCCTGCTGCGATAATTGCCAGCCCAATCGAGCCACCCCAAAATGTTCGGGCATAGCGCCCGTGGGTGATGCTGTGCGCCGCCACGGTTGCATTCTGTGTTTGATGACGGCCACCGAATTCAACTGCCACGATTAGCAAGTGCGCTACCACCCCGGCGATCAACGCCCAGCCCAGCCACCGGCTAACTGCCGCATCAGGTGACACGAACGGCACCACGATAAGCAACGCTCCGGCGCCTGTCATCGCAGCTTGCGCGAGTAGGTGCCAAAACAGCACCGGTGACTGCCACAGGTCCCGGCCCTCGGCTTGGCCGAATAAGAATGCGGTGTAGCCAGCGACCATTACCGCGGCCGGAATAGCTGGCCAGGCCAGCCAATAAACGACTTCATTCAACCCAAATGCACCGCTCAGGAAAGTTAACCCGGCAACTCCGGCGAAGATTCCGAGGAATACCGAGCCCCACACCAGCCAAGATTTCGGGTTGGGTTTGGTCAAGATGTAGTAGAAGCGCTTTGGCTGCTTGAGATCCCAAACCAACAGCACCGCGGTTAACCCGATGAAGATCGCCCCGATGAATGGGGCGATGGTAGTTAGCAGTACGGATCGATCAGTTGACGTCAAAATGAGCAGAGCCGCCAGCGCCACGGCGCCGGCAGCTATCGACTTGGTCCAAAGGTATGTCCAGACTTTCCAACCCCAGGGCCGCGGATGCGCCGTATTTAAGGTGGTGCGAGCTTTGCTAACGGGATCACCGGGTAGGTCACCGGCCGTCTCTAACCGCAGTGGATCAGCATCCGCCCACAGGTAGGTGCCGTCAACGGGCGCCGCCAATGGATCAAGCACGGTGCTATCGGCACCCACGTAATAGACATTGGGTCGGGTGCCTTGCTCTGGTGAGCGCACATTTACCGGCGTCAAACTTAAGAACTTACTGATACCACTGGCCGGATCCTCAATATCACCAACCCAGATCGACTCGGTTGGGCATACGACGACGCAGGCTGGCTCTAAACCTTGATCGATGCGATGGGCACAGAAATTGCATTTGGCCGCGGTATTGGTGTTCTCATCTATATAGATCGCGTCATAGGGGCATGCCTGCTGGCAACTCTTGCAGCCGATACACAGATCGCTATCGAAATCGACGATGCCGTCATCACGCTTAAATAGTGACTGCGTGGGGCAGATTGTCACGCACGGAGCATCGGTGCAGTGATTGCACCGCATCACGCCCATCTCGCGGGTTGTCGAAGGGTACTCACCCTTATCGACGTACTTCACCCAGGTGCGAAACTGCCCTAGCGGCACATTGTGTTCGGTCTTGCACGCAACCGTGCAGGCGTGACATCCAATGCACGAACGCTGATCGATCGCGAAGCCATAACGCATTAATTCACTTCTTCCTTATCATCATAATCATTGTTCCATCCAAGCACCAAACGCCAATCCCGCAAGCTTCGCAACTATGTCTTAGTAGACATTAATCAACCTTAGCCAACATAGTGCCTATCGATGATTGAGTAGACCTCGTCCAGAATCGCTAGGCCTTCCTTGGCCTCGGTTTCGGTCACCGTGCAAGGTGGGGCAACATGCATCCGGTTGTAATTGATAAATGGCATCA
>SHUQ01000087.1 GCA_009694585.1 Candidatus Nanopelagicales bacterium
GCATCGGTGGCCCCATCTTCAATCCGCGAAATCAAGCGCGCAATATCACGCTGCTCCCCCGCTCGGGCACCGGCAATCAACCCTGAAATGCTCACCCGCTGATCATCTCGCAACTTCGGCAATCAGGCTTTAGGCACGCGCACCAGCAGCGCATCACCTTGGCCGCCGCCGCCGCAAAGTGCGGCCGCACCGGTGCCGCCACCGCGCCGCTGCAGTTCTAGAGCTAGGTGCAATACGATTCGAGCACCTGACATTCCAACGGGGTGACCTACCGCGATGGCGCCACCATTTACGTTGACAATGTCACCTGAAACCCCAAGCGCCTTACTCGAAACCACGCCCACCGCAGCAAACGCCTCATTAATTTCGAGGAGATCAAGATCGCTAACGGCGATGCCCTCGCGCCGACATGCTTTCAGGATCGCATTCGCCGGCTGCTCCTGCAATGAGGCATCCGGACCAGCCACCACCCCGTGGCTGCCGATTTCAGCAAGCCATGTCAGACCAAGTTCTTCGGCCTTCTTCTTGCTCATGACAACAACCGCGCAGGCCCCATCGGAGATCTGCGATGCACTACCAGCTGTGATGGTGCCGTCCTTGGCGAATGCCGGTCGTAGCCCCGCCAGAGATTCAGCCGTGGTTTCCGCCCGCACACCTTCATCCGCACTGAAAATTATTGGATCACCCTTACGCTGCTTGATCTGCACCGGGGTGATTTCGTTGTCGAAAACGCCACTTAACTGCCCGGCAGCTGCGCGCTGATGTGACGCAGCCGAGAAAGCGTCCTGCTCCTCGCGAGTTAGGTCATAGCGGGCATTGTGTTTCTCGGTGCTCTCGCCCATCCCGCATTCATCAAATGCGCAGGTCAGCGCGTCATAGGCCATTGAGTCGACCATGGTCCAGTCGCCGTACTTGGTGCCCTCACGCGAGCCCAATAGGAGGTGGGGCGCGTTGGTCATCGACTCCATGCCACCGGCCACTATGCAGTCAAACTCGCCGCCGCGGATCAACTGATCGGCAAGGGCAATCGCGTCGATCCCCGATAGGCAAACCTTGTTGATCAAAAGTGACGGCACATTCATGCTGATGCCGCCCTTCACCGCTGCCTGGCGAGCCGGCATTTGGCCGGCGCCGGCCTGCAGCACCTGGCCCATGATCACGTAGTCGACCTGATCTGGTGCCACCCCAGCTCGTTCTAAGGCAGCCTTGATAGCCATGCCCCCGAGGTCGGTGCTGCTAAAGGACTTCAAAGACCCCAACAGGCGCCCGATCGGAGTCCGGGCTCCGGCAACAATCACTGAACCATTGTCGAACGACATGCGGGCTCCTTAGTGTCCACTTGACTACCGGTTTGGCCTTGACAATGCGACCATAGGGCTATGACGACACATTCTACGAATTCAGCCACCCCCTTGCATTCGACCCCAGTTGGTGGCTCCGAGGCGCTGCTCACCCAACTGGACCATGTCGGGTTCGCGGTGCCAGATCTTGAAGTGGCCAAGGAGTTCTACGGACGAGTTTTTGGCCTCAAGGTTGTGCACGAGGAGGTCAACGAGGCCCAAGGGGTCCGCGAGGCGATGCTCGGTGTCGGCGATTCCTGTATCCAATTACTCGCCCCCCTAGGCCCAGAATCGACAATCGCGAAGTTCATCGACCGATCTGGCCCCGGTATCCAACAGGTGGCCTATCGGGTTACCGATATTAGGGCGGTCGCCGCCACTTTGCGCGAGCGTGGGATCCGAGTGCTCTACGACGAGCCCAAAATCGGCACCGCAGGATCACTGGTGAACTTCGCCCATCCAAAGGACTGCGGCGGGGTGCTGATCGAGCTCGTCCAACCCGCGAACTAATGGAACTCACGAACCTCGAGATTGCCGGCTGGGGCGCCACCCCAGAACAACTCCAGGCCGCGGCTGCGATCACCATCGGGATTTTTGGGGCCATCGTGGTCATCCTCATCATCCGCCGGGCCACCAAATTGCTCACCATCACCCTCATCGGGGTCGTCATAATCGTGGGCTGGTGGGGGCTCCGCAACGGGCTTCTGACATCCTTCCTTGATGCAAACCTTCATTGATGCCGTAGCCGCCGGCGCCGATAACGCTGATTTCGCTTCACTCGCACTACCGGAGTCCTATCGCGCAGTCACAGTCCACAAGGACGAAGCCAGCATGTTCGATGGCATGGCGTCGCGCGATAAAGACCCACGACGCTCACTGCATCTAGATGACGTACCGGTCCCTGAGCTCGCTCCAGGTGAGGCATTGATCGCCGTAATGGCCTCAAGTATTAATTACAATACGGTTTGGACTTCAATATTTGAGCCGGTTTCTACATTTGGGTTCCTGGAGCGCTACGGCAAGTTGAACCCCCATGCGAAACGTCACGACCTGCCCTATCACATCATCGGCTCGGACGCGTCCGGAGTAGTGCTGCGCACCGGACCTGGAGTTCACCTTTGGAAGCCCGGTGACGAAGTTGTCGCGCACTGCCTAAGTGTGGAGCTGGAATCCCCGCTCGGCCATAACGACACCATGCTTGATCCTGAGCAGCGCATCTGGGGCTTTGAAACCAACTTCGGCGGCTTGGCCCAACTTGCCATCGTCAAATCAAATCAGTTGCTGCAAAAACCCGCGCATCTTACTTGGGAAGAAGCCGCAAGTCCGGGCCTCGTTAATTCCACGGCATACCGTCAACTGGTTTCACGCAATGGTGCCGGGATGAAGCAGGGCGATGTCGTGCTCATCTGGGGTGCTTCCGGTGGCCTTGGTTCATACGCCACGCAATACGCCCTCAATGGTGGTGCCACCCCGGTCTGCGTGGTTTCAAGCCCGCAGAAGGCGCAGATCTGCCGAGACCTCGGTGCGGAGTTGATCATCGATCGCAATGCTGAGGATTACCGATTCTGGAAGGACGAGAACACTCAGGACCCAAAGGAGTGGCAACGTCTGGGTAAAAAGATTCGTGAATTGACCGGTGGCGACGATGTCGACATCGTCTTTGAGCATCCAGGCCGAGAAACGTTTGGCGCCAGTGTCTACGTAGCACGCAAGGGCGGCACCATCGTGACCTGCGCCTCGACTTCCGGCTACATGCATGAATATGACAATCGCTATTTGTGGATGAATCTCAAGCGTATTATTGGTAGCCATTTCGCCAACTACCGCGAGGCGTACGAGGCCAATCGCATGGTTGCGCGCGGCATGATTCACCCGACACTCTCGAAGACATTTAACTTGGAAAATGCCGGTGAGGCCGCATTCGAAGTCCATCACAACCTGCATCAGGGCAAGGTCGGAGTACTTTGCCTAGCTCCACATGAGGGCTTGGGGGTACGTGACCATGAATTACGTGCGAAGCACCTAACCGACATCAACCGCTTTCGAGATTCCAACTGATTAACACTTAACATCAGCACATGAGCAACGCCGTGACTCCTGCGATGCCTTGGCAGGTGGGCCGAGCCGGCTTGCCCTTGGGTTACCTGCCGGGTCTTGATGGCATTCGTGCGTTAGCGGTCATCGGTGTACTTCTTTATCACGGTGATGTCGGCGGGCTCCAGGGTGGATTTCTCGGTGTCGACGTCTTCTTCGTCCTCAGCGGATTCCTGATTACTTCAATCATCCTCGAGGAGTTCGACAAGTTCGGGCGCATTGACTTTAAACAGTTTTATCTAGGACGCGCTCGACGACTCCTGCCGGCTTTGGTACTGATGTTGCTTGTCGTAGGTGTAGCCACTGCCATCTTCTACCGTGATGCAGCGCACCAATTTGCAAGTGATGCACTTGCCTCCATCTTCTACGTAAACAACTGGTGGTACATCTTCGCCGACCAGTCATACTTTGCGTTCACCGGCCGGCCGCCATTTCTAAAGCACCTCTGGTCACTTTCGGTCGAAGAGCAGTTCTATTTGATTTGGCCGGCAATCGCCTACCTGTGCGTGCGAAAGTTCGGACGTCGCGGCGTCGCGCTACTCGCTGCAGTTGTTGCGGTCATGTCGACCGCGTGGATGCTCTACCTAACTGTCGCAAATGGTTACCCCGATTTCGCTGATCCCAGCCGCGCCTACTTCGGTACCGACTCACACATCTCAGGACTACTAGTCGGAGCGCTGCTTGCCACCTGCTGGCGCCCGGCCCGATTGACAGCAGTAATTCCAAGGAGAGCTCGCATCCTCGGTACCACAGTTGGCGCTTTCGCCGGCCTGGCAATCATCACTATTTTCTTGCGGGCTGGCGAGTTCAGCCCTTGGCTCTACCGGGGTGGGTTCTTAGGGATCGCCCTTGTCACCGCGGTTCTCATTGCCAGTGCAACCCACCCGGGGTTACCGCTCGGCCGCTGGATCGGCTCCCAACCTTGGCGCTATATCGGACAGCGCTCCTACGGCCTTTATCTTTGGCATTGGCCGATCTTCATGGTTACCCGACCAATGCTTGATATCGAATTGGACCCCTTAGCGCTTCTAGCCTTGAGATTGGCTTTGACATTTACGATCGCCGAGGCCAGCTTTAGATTCATCGAGTTGCCCATTCGGCGCGAGGTGATTGATCGATGGGTGCAGTCTTGGCGAGAGTCCGCCGGTGCTGATCGACAACGTCAGACTCGAATCGGCGTTCGGGTGGCCGTGTGGTCATCGGTTGGCGTAGTGGCCCTTGGCGCCGCCTTGGTTACCACCGAAGTCGCAATCGCCCCAGATGTTGTGGCTGCCATCGAGGATGGGCGGCCGGGCACTACCGAAGTCACCCTTGACGAATATCCAATTCCGGTAGCCAGTGCGATTCCGGCCGCCAGTGCAACTTCATCCCCAGCGCCTACCTCGTCACAGCTGCCGTCCGCAACAATTACTCCCACATTTGATCCCGGCCTGGCCAGCGCCATCGGTGACTCCGTGCTGCTTGGTGCCCGTAACGCCGTCAAAGCTGCGATACCGGGGATTCGAGTCGACGCATCGGTAGCCCGGATGCCTGGTGCATTTATCGACGATATTCGGAAGTTAATTGTGGATGACAAACTCGCACCTATTGTGGTTATTCACCCCGGCACCAACGGGGTACTTACCGAGAATATGTTGAGAAATATGCTTGACCAGCTCGTCGACTACCCCAGGGTCGTAGTGGTAAATACCGATGTACCGCGGGTTTGGCGCGACCCCAATAACGAAGTTGTTGCCCAGGTGGTGCCCGACTATCCAAATGCCGTCATCGCCGACTGGTACACCGTCAGCACCGGTAAGCGCGACTACTTCGCCTCTGATGGGGTACACCTAACGGCTAAAGGAGCCGCAGCGTACGCCAAGGTTATTAAGGAAGCGACCGGTCTCTAGCGAACCGAGCGTATTTGGGCGCACAGTTTGGGTCAGCTAGTTTTTGGGGGTTGGTGGTGGGTAGGCGGCTGCGGGTATTGGCGGACGAGCATTGTCATCATGTGACTGTGCGTTGTAATAATCGGGATTTTTTGCTGCACCGCAGTCAGTGTCGTGATGTGCTACTCGGGGCGGTGTTTCGGGCCAAGGCCAGGTATCACTTTGACGTGTATGGGGTGTGTGTGATGAGTAATCATGTGCACTATCTGCTCGCCCCTAAAGTCGCCTCGGAGTTACCGAAGATCATGCAGGCGATCAATTGGTATTCGGCGATGTGTATGAACCGGATCCTTAAACGTAAGGGCCATTTTTGGGAAGCCCGATATGGGTCTTCATCGTTTCCGGTATCTGATCACCGGCGGGTGCTGAATACTTTGCGGTATATCCACGCGAACCCTAAAGACGCCAAGATGCGCCGCGGGTTCGTATACCAGTGGAGTAACTACCGTGCCTTTAGCGATCTCGCCGACGATGGGTTAACGACTTGGCCGGCGGCTTACCTAGCGATGGCCCCGACCCTTAGCGGGTGCGCCCGCGGGTACCGCAACTTTTGCCGTAAATACGTTAAACAACCCAAACCCGCCAGACGCCCGGGGTGGGGATCAAAGCTCTTACCCGCTGGCCTTGGG